>DAHWKH010000052.1 GCA_027343725.1 Acidiferrobacteraceae bacterium | reverse complement strand
AACGTTATTCTTGCTCATAAGCGGCGTATCTCCCATGGTTGTTTGGTGTGTCGCAACAGCAAATCAACCAGATACGCCGCACCCTTTCAACTGCTCAAACACCAGATTCGGTTATAACTCGCGTATCTCCCATGGTTGTTTGGTGTGTCGCAACAGCAAATCAACCAGATACGCCGCACCCTTTCAACTGCTCAAACACCAGATTCGGTTATAACTCGCCTTCGTGACGCGCTTGCTCGGTAGAAAGAGAAATCTCTTCCGAGAAAAAGCTCAATATCGTATTGAGCTATCCGACACAGAACGAATCTGTCTCCCCGACCGCAAGACCCTTCAGAGCGAGCGGTACCATCAGGCACTCACGGCCCTCGCCCGCGCGATGCTGATGACGACAGCTTCTCTCGTCCGGCCCCGATGGCTCATGTTTGACGAAGGACAGAGGGGCGCTCTCGTCGCGCCCCCGCCCCACCCGGGGCGGGAGGGTCGCAAGCGCCCTACCATCGGTAGTCGGCGAGCAGGGAGAAGGTGTTGAAGTGCGTCCCCCCGTTGTACTGGCCGCTGTAGGCGAGCTTCGCGGTCCACGGACCGCCGTTGCCGACCGTCACCCCGGCACCGGCATCGAAGGTGTCGGCCGGGGCGATGTGCGCGACCGTGGCGTTGGTGTCGACACCGAAGGTCTGCAAGACGGTCGGGTTGCGGTGGCCGGCATACCCCGTCGCGCCGATCGCGGCCCACGGCACCCAGGTGAGCCCCCGGGCCCGCACGTCGAAGCCCGCGCGCAGGCCGCCCGTGAAGAGCCCGAGGTTGGTCTGCTGGCCCTGGTAGTGCATATCGAGGGCACCGGCCCCATGCTCCGAGAAGCCGCTCGTGCGGGTGTGCTGGTAGTCCAGGCGCGCATAGGGGATGAGGAAGGCCCGCCCCATCGGCACAAGGTACTGCGCCTGGAGGCCGGCTCCGAGCAGCCAGCCGTGGGTGGCGCCCTGGGCCGTGACCGGCAGGGGCGCCATCGTGCGGTCCTCGTTCAGCCCGATGCGCCCGGCGCCCAGAGACGCCGAGAGGCGCAGGTGGCCGAGCGTGTCGATGCCGTAGCCATAGGCGGTGAAGAGGTTCGCGTGCACCTGCTGGCTGGCGGCGCGGGTCTGGGTGTCGATCCCGGAGAAGGCCCCGCCGACGACGAGATGGCGAGTAAGGGCGTCCCCGTAGCCCATCATGGCCCCGTAATCCTGGACGTTCGCGCCGCTCACCTGGCCGAAGGCCCCGATCCCCTTGACCCAGGCCCCGACATGGGCGGCGGTGAAGCGCATCCCCCGGCGGCCCAGGACCCCCTCGGACCCATCGAGCGCGGCATCGAGCCCCGCGTGGATCGCCTGGTTGTCGGCATAGGCGCTGTCGAGGGCGGCGGCCCCGGTCTCATAGGCCGCCGGCAGGGCCGAGACCTGCAGGGAGACGGTATGATGCGCCGTCCCATAGGTCGTGCGGGCCTGGAAGTAGTCGCCCAGGGTCGCGGTGTGTGCGAACGTCCCGCTCAGCGTGGTCGCCTTCACGATGGTGTAGGAATCACCGACCGTGTACCGGCCGGCCCCCTCGTTCACGAGCAAGGTGCCCGCGAGGGTCGCGGTCCCGTTGACGGTGAGGCGGCTGAACCCGGTGTCGGTGCCGGCCACCTCCAAGGTCCCGGTGGAGGCCTGCGTGTAAGCGCCCGTCAGGGTCAGCGCCCCCCCGGTCGGTGCCAGGGGACTGCCCATCCCGACCGCCAGGATGCCAGTGTTCGTGACCGTGCTGAGGGTCCAGGCGCCGCTTGCGAGCGCATCCCCGGTCTTTGCGATCGTGAGGGTGCTGTCCGGGGCCGCGATCGTGTCCCCGAAGACCGGCATCCCCTCGAGTGTGAAGGTGCTGGCCGTGGTCCCGGCATCGATCGTCCCCTGGATGGCGCTGCCGGTCCCGAAGATCAGATCCTCGGGGTTGCCGGCAATCGTGATCGCCGTCCCCCCGCTGCCGATGATCGTGCCGGTATTGGTCAGGGTCGTGGAGGCGCCCTCGAGTTCCACGCCCGTGTGACCCGAGATCACCCCGCTGTTGGTGATGGCGCCGATGGAGCCTAGGATGGTGCCGGCTGGCGTATCGGCAATGCCGACGGTCTTGCCCGAGATCACCCCGCTGTTCGTGAGTGTGCCGATGGTGCCGCCTGCGTTGTCGAGGCCGTCCAGAGCCCCCGTGATGGTCCCGGAGTTGGTCAGGACGCCGATGTGCCCTGTGTCGTTGTAGATACCCACGTACTTCTGACTCGTGATGACCCCGCTGTTGGTGAGCGTGCCGATGGAGCCAAAAGCATTGTTGATACCGGAAGAGCTCCGACTCGAGATGAGCCCGTTATTGGTCAGCGTACCGATCGTGCCGTTGCCGCCGTTATCGATGCCGTTGCGCTGCCCTCCTGCGATGGTCCCGGTGTTGGTCAGGACGCCGATGTGTCCCGAGTAGTTATCGATACCGGAGCCACCCTGACTCGCAATCAGCCCACTGTTGGTGAGCGTGCCGATGGAGCCCCGATAGTTGTCGATAGCGCTGCTACCATGCACCGTGATGGTCCCGGTGTTGGTCAGAATCCCGATGGTGCCGACGTCATTGTCAATACCGTAACCCGTGTGACTCGCAATCAGCCCGCTGTTGGTGAGCGTGCCGATGGAGCCATTGCCGTTTTCGATGCCGTCACTATCTGCCGTGATGGTCCCGGTGTTGGTCAGAGCGCCGATATGGCCGAAATCATTGTCGATGCCACTCCTTTTGAGGCTTGAGATGAGCCCGCTATTGGTCAGCGTGCCGATCGAGCCGACATTGTTATCGACGGCGCTTTTCCCGCTGACGATCGTGCCGCTGTTCGTGAGCATGGCGATCGTACCGGCGTCATTATCAATCGCGGAATATTGGTGACCGGAGATCACGCCGCTGTTGGTGAGTGTGCCGATGAGGGCATGAGCATTGTCGACACCATACTCGTATCCCGTGATCGTGCCGCTGTTGGTGAGAACGCCGATGCTGCCGCCCGCGATCGTAGTGCTATTGTTCCCGCTCGTATTCGAAACACCGGCATGGTTACCGGATATCAAACCACTGTTGGCGAGAGTTGCGATGGTGCCCTGGTCGTTCCCGATTCCGGTTTCTGTGTAGCTTGAAATCACCCCGCTGTTGGTGATAGCGCCGATGGTGCCGGAGTTATTCTTGATACCCCAGTCGTATCCGGAGATCGTGCCGCTGTTCGTGAGGGCTGTGATCGTACCGGCGTCGTTGTAAATCCCAGAGTCCTTGCGCGCCGTGATCACGCCGCTATTCGTGAGCGTGCCGATGGAGCCACTGCCGTTTCCGATGCCGCTGTTGTTCCCGGAGATCGTGCCGCTGTTCGTGAGGGCTGTGATCGTACCGGAGTTGTTGTAAATCCCGTTCGTCGAGGTCCCCGAGATCAGCCCGCTATTGGTGAGGGCCCCGATGGTGCCCTGAAAGTTATCGATGCCGCTCTCCCCGGAAATCACGCCAGTGTTGGTGAGAGCCCCGATGGTACCGGAGTTATTTTCGATACCCGAGTAACGCCCGAAGATCGTGCCGCTGTTGGTGAGGGCTGAGATTGTGCCGGAGAAGTTACGAATCCCGGAAGCAGAGCTCCCGAGCCCGGAGATCACGCCGGTGTTGGTGAGGGTCCCGATGGAGCCGGCGATCGTGATAGTGCCGGTGACGTGATCGGTGTTCAGGATGCCGGCCGTGGTGCCGCCGATCGTCCCCTGGTTCACGAGCGTGCCGATGGTGCCGCCCGTGCTCAGGAGGGCGGTCTTACCCGTGATCGTGCCGCTGTTCGTGAAGGTGCCGACGGCGATCTTGGGGTCTAAGAGGATCGAGGCCGTGCTCGTCGTGATATGGACGATGCTGGTGGATATCGCGATGGTCTGGCTCGCCCAACTCGTGCCGGAGGCGAGGAGCCCCGCCCCGGCGAGGATCAGGGGCAGGGCCTGGCGGCGCAGGGCGTGCGCGATCGGCGCCAGCCGCGGGAGGGGGGTGTCGGGGGCCCGGGTGGCCCCGCACTGATGGGTGCCGGGGCTTTTGGTGAGCGAGCGGGCGTGCTCGGAGGCGACCTGCAGACAACCCAGGGCCTTATTGAAGACCACACGATAAACGCGATTCATGACGTCATACCCCCTATTGACCAATCCCCGAATGTGTCGTTGTTTTGGTGTTCTGGTGTCTCGTGATGCCTAAGAGGCCGCGGCCCGGGGCCGTTCTTCGGCCCCGGGCCGCAACCTGTCGATCAGCGCCCCCCGCACCCGCGTGAGGACATCCTGCCAGTGGCCCGCCCGTGTTTGGCGGAAGAGCCGGTGCTGGGGGTACCAAGGGCTGTCGTCCCGGTCCTGCAACCAGCGCCATTCGGACACGAACGGCAAGAGGACCCAGGCCGGGCGCCCCAGGGCGCCGGCGAGGTGCGCGGGCGAGGAGTCGACCGAGATCGTGAGATCGACGAGGCTCGCGATCGCCGCCGTGTCGTCGAAATCGCGGATGTCGGGGCTCAGCCGCACCATGGGGAGGCCGGGTGGGGCCTCATGATCCGCGGCCGGACCCTTCTGGATGGCCACATACGACACGCCCGTTACCGCAAGCGCTTCGAGGGCCGCAAGCGGCAGGGAGCGGTTCGTGTCGTTTGGGTGTTCGGGCCGCCCCGCCCAGGCGAGCGCCACGAGCGGGCGTGGCAGGGCCGCGAGCCGCCGGCGCCAGTGCGCGATCCGTTCGGGGGCGGCCTTGAGGTAGGCGGTCTCCCCAGGAAGATCGTCAAGCGTCAAGCCCAGCGCCGCGGGTAGGCTCATGAGCTCGCAGTGATAATCGAAAGGCGGCGGCAGGTGGCCGCGCGGGATGACGGTGTATTCCGGGAAGCTTCGGGTGATGAGGGCCAAAAGCTCGCTGTGCACCTCGAGGACCAGTCGCGCCTCGCTTCGCCGGTGGGCTGCGCGCACCAGGCGGATGAACTGGAAGGTGTCTCCGAACCCCTGCTCGTCGTGGATCAGGAGCGTTCGACCCGGAATGGGTTCCCCGCCCCAGCGCGGGCGCTGCACCTTGCGCTCGATCGCGCGCGTATGGGGGAGGCTGTAGCGATAGCGGTACTCCCGCCAGCCGCGCGCGAACTCCCCGAGGGTCAAGAGCGTGTCGGCCAGATCGTAATGCGCGGGCAGGTCCCCGGGGAGGGTCGCGACGACCATCTCCTGGATCCGGCGCGCCTGCGCGAACCGTCCTTGCCCGCGCAAGGCCGCGGCCAAGAGCTTCCACAAGGGGATCGGTCCGCGGCCACTCGCCAGATAGGGCGCCACCAGGGCCTCGAGCGCCTGGACTTGCCCCTGCGCCAGGAGGGCGCGCCCCTCCGCCAGCAGCTCCGCCAAGGATCTCGTCACTCCGCCTCCTCGCGGCCGAGCGCGGCCAGCAAGGGGCGCAGCTGCGCCTGGTGGGGGCGCCAGCGGCCGATCGCGCGCTTGTAGAGGGGCTCGCGCACCTGATTGACGCTCGCCGTGCGCACCCGCCGCGGGGTCTTCTGGAAGTTGAGACAGGCCGGGTCCCAATCGAGATCCAGGAACGCCAGCATGCGCCGGGCCTGCCCCTCGAGATCCGCGACGATCTCCTCGTAATCCACTTCCAGGAGGCACGTCGGCGGCAACACCGCCCGCCAGTGGGCCATGACACGCTCGTAATCTTGGTAAAACCGCCCAAGCTCCGTCTGATCGTAGGAAAACCGCTGTTCACCCGAGAACAGTTTGGTGTAGCAGGAGAGACAGGTGTCCACCGGGTCGCGGCGCACGTGGATGATGCGCGCGCCCGGCAGGATCGCGTGAATGACGCCCGCGTGCAGGAAGTTTGCCGGCATCTTGTCCACCACGTGGCGGGCCGCGGGCGCAAGCGACGCGATGCGATCGCAATACGCGGCCCCCCAGGCCCTGAGGGTCTCGGCACCGGCCTCCTGGATGGCCTGCGGATATCCCGGGATTTCGGACAGGATCTGCTGGAGATGAATCAGCTCCCCCGCGCCGTGCACCGCGTGGTGCGAGGCGAGGATCTGTTCCGTGAGCGTCGTGCCCGAGCGCGGCATGCCGACGACGAACACCGGCCGCGTCGAGGGGAAGCCCTGCCCCCGGTGGCGCGCGAGGAACGCCGCGGAGACGGTCTCGGCGATCTCCGCCATGGTGCGGCTCGTGGCGTCGGCGTCATATGCGAAGGTCGCGCGCTTTTGCGCGTTGCCGCGATCGAGATGCCAGAAGGCGCGCGCCGAATCGCCGGTATCGAGATAGGCCTTGCCGAGCGCGAAATGCAAGGCCATACGGTCCTTGGGCAGGAGGTCTGCGTCTTCCTCGTCGAAGACCGCCTGCATGCGCGTGAGGATCGGGTCGTCGGCGCGGAAGGTGGTGAGATCCGCGCGGCTGTACCAGAGCTTGATCGAGTGCGGGAAGAGCGCAAGCGCGTGCTCGAAGGTCTCCTGCGCGCGCACCTTCTCGCCTTGCTCCATGAACAACACCGCGCGCGCGGCCCACGCGTCCTCGGCCTTCGTGCCCGGACGGGTCGCGGCCTGCTCGTAGGCCGCGAGCGCCTCCATAGGGCGTCCCAGCGCCTGCAGCACGCGGCCCAGGGCATACTGCGCCTCAGTGTTGTCGGGCCGCACCGCCACCGCGCGTTGCGCGCTCGCGAGCGCCTCATCGAGCCGCTCCAGTTCCTCCAACACCAAGGCCCGCGCTGCCAGGGCCACCGCGTGATTCGCGTGCACCGCCAGGAGCGCATCGAGCCAGGCCAGCGCCTCCGGGAAACGCTTACGCTCGGTCTCGATCGCCGCCAGATTGACGTAAGCGTCGGCCAACGACGGGTCGCGATCGATGGCGCATCGGCCGTGATGCAAGGCCTCCTCGTATTGCCCGCGCTCGCCCAGGAGCTTTGCGAGGTTGCTGTGGGGCTTGGCGGCGTCCGGCTTCAAGGCCAAGGCCTCCCGCCAGTAGCGCTCCGCCTGGGTCGCTTCCCCGGCGCGCAGGCAGGTGTTGGCGAGATTGTTCAGGACCTCGGCGTTGTGCGGCTCGTGTGCGTGGACCTTCTCGAGGCAGACCCGGCTCTCGGCGTAGTGGCCCATCTCCTGTAGGATGATTCCGAGATTGTTCCAGGCGGCCATGAGATGAGGCGATTGCGTGACCGCGCGACGCGCCGCGGCCTCGCCTTCCTCCAAGAGCCCTTGTTGGCGGCACAATTCCGCGCAGTCGCTCGCGCACGCGGCCTTGGCCCGGGGCGAGGCGCAGGCTTGCCGCAAGAGATCGAGGGCCTCGGGGAGGCGCCCATAGGCATAGGCCATGAGCCCCAGCAGGTGCAGGGCGTCCGGTTGTCCGGCTTCGACCGCGAGGACCCGGCGGCAGAGCGTCTCCGCCTGCGCGGCCTGTCCGGCCACCCAGTGGGCGTGCGCCTGGCGTAACGCCTCGTCGATCGTCAAAAGCGACGGGTTGGGAACCGTTTGATGAATATGGGACCGCAAGGCCCTTGAGCCTCCCCAGAGCGATCTGTCCGAGGGCTTGGGGCGAACAAACCAGAGGGCCCTGATTCTGGGCCCTCCGTGCGACCACGCGCACGGGTCCACGGCGTGCTCTCCTCGCCCCGTCCCGTCCGGCAGTCCTTACCCCTACCCCGCTCCCGGGCGGCCGAATTCGATAACAGCTTCCGTTCGGTCGTCCGTCGTGTCCGATCCGGACCCCGATGTCGGGATCCTGGTCGAACTTTGCTTGTGTCTTAGTTTTATTTGACGCATTTATAGCAAGGGAATTTGCGGGATGTCAAGGCATCCCTTTGCAAGGCCGCCCTCTTCGCCGGGAATTCCCGCGCTTGCGCGGCCCAGAATATCCTATGATGACGAGCTATTAGGATTTTTTGTTCATGAGAAACACGAGGATTCGATTCCTCCGCCTCAAAGGCGTTTTTGGAGAACCGAAACGGGACAACCCGATCGCGCCCGATGCCAAAATGACCCGAATCGGCTGGGCACTCGTACCTCACCCGGCCCTGCGCCGGGACGTGGTCACGGCGGTGATGATCAGCCGATGGGGCGCCGCTGGGCGCTCAGGCGATCCGCTGTCAGGGTCGCACGGCGCATGGATTGCGCGCGTTTGCGCCGATAACGCGCAACGAGTGCGGGTGAGGCATTGCGGACGTGGACATGGCCGAGCAGGTCCATATTGATAAGCGCCCGCGCGATATTGGTAGGCACTGCCGAGCGGGCGCCAAAGCCTGCGTGCTCAAGCACCACCCCGACTACGATACGGGGATGAGGAACCGGCGCCGTCGCCACGAACAAGGCGTCCGAGTGGAGCTTGGGCCCTTGGTACTTGCCGTGCCAAGGGGTACTCCACAGCTGCGCCGTGCCGGTCTTGCCGGCCACGGCGTACGGGAGGTTGTGGGCCATGATATGCGCCGTCCCCAGGGATCCCGATATGACACTCGTGAGGTCTGTCAGCAACAGCCGCCGGCTGCCGGGACGCCTTTGCGGAATCGGCGCTGCGGCGTGCGGGCGCAGGTAGCGGACGTGGCCGGTGGTGGGGTTTTGCACCGCGCGCACCACATTGGGACGCATGCGCACGCCGTGGTGGCCGAGCGCGGCCAACGCGTCGACGAGCTGCAGCGGCGTGACCAGAAGCGGTCCTTGGCCGATGCCCGTGATGATCGTCTCACCCTCGTACCAGGGCGAATCGTGCGTCTTGATCCACTGCGGCGTGGGGACGATGCCCGCGGATTCCCCCGGCAGATCGATTCCGGTCGGGCGCCCGAAACCGAAGTCCTCGAGACAGCGCGCCATGCGGCGAATGCCCATGTGGTAGGCGAGTCGGTAGAAATACACGTCCGAGGACTCCTCCAAGGCCTTGCGCAAACCGATGCGCCCCATGCCCCAGGGGAGCCAATCGTGGAACAGGTGGTTGTTGCCGGGTATGTGCCACGTGCCGCGGCAGAGCACCAGGTGCCTGGGATGGAACCAGTGCGTCTGCAGCGCCGCGTAGGCGTAGAACGGCTTGATCGCGGAGCCAGGCGGGTACAGGCCGTTTAGCACGCGGTCATCGAGCGGCTTGCCCGGATCGTCGAGCAAGGCCTTGTAGCGCCGGCCGCTGATGCCGGTCACGAAGGGGTTGGGATTGAAGGCGGGACTGCTGACGAGCGCGAGTACGGCGCCCGTGCGCGGGTTCAAGGCGACGACCGCTCCGGGCTGCTGACCCAACATCTGCTCGGCGACCGCCTGCATCTGCGCGTTGATGGTGAGATAGAGGTTGTCGCCCGGCCGCCCCGGGTTTTCCTTCAACACGCCCACCACCCGCCCGCGCGCGTTGGCCTCGATGTCCTTGTAGCCCGGCACGCCCATGAGGAGACGTTGATAGCGCGCCTCCACTCCGGTCTGCCCGCTGTCCGGATAGGCGGCATCGCGCGCGGTCTCGTGCGCCTGCTCGGCCGCGGTCTGCGGGGCGACGTACCCCACCACATCGGCAGCCAATCCGTCCAGGGGATAGTCGCGGCGCAGCTGCGCGATCAACTGCAGCCCCTGCAGTGCGTAGAGATGCACGGCGATGGCCGCGGCCTGTGCCGAGGCGATATCGCGGCGCAGCACCACGTGCGCAAAGGCATCGGTTGCGCGCATGCGCCGGAAAAAGGCGCGCCGTTGCCGGAGGCTCAAGCCGATCAGCGCCTTGACGCGCGCAAGCAGCGCGTGCATGTGGGCCACGAGATGGGGTTCGACGGTCAGGTTGTAGGCGGGGTAATTGTCGGCGAGCACGATCCCGCGCCGGTCGAGAATGAGCCCCCGCGGTGGCACCACGGGCACAGGCTGCATCAGATTGCCGCGCGCGAGCGCCGCATAATGCGCGTGACGCCAGACTTGCACGTACGCAAGCCGCCCGAGAAGGATCGTTACGAGCAGCCCTCCGACCGCCAATGCGGCCATGATCCGCGATGTGAAGAGCCTGTGCTCTCTGCCCGTATCGGGCAAGCGGGCGGGCTTCATCCTGGTGACCTCGAACAGAACGGGACACCGCGCCGATACCGCCGCCCGAGGTTCCACAGGACGCAGAGGCTCGCTCCGACAACCGGATCGTTGCGCCGTTCCCGACAAACGGCCCTCGCTCGGCCCTGCGTTGCCCCGGATAAGTTTGCTAGACTCGGTGCGCAGTCGACATCACGCCCGCCTTCACCCGATAGCGGGCCTCGATGGGGAGAGACCCGATGACACCACGTGACAGTCGCCGCGTATTCGCGATGGCCATGGCCTTCCTGGGGGGATGCCTCCTGCATCTGTCCGTCGCGCGCGCCGCCTCTTGGCAGAACAACGCCCAGCTGCTCTATCGGCATCTTGGACGCTTGCATTGGATCGCCGAAGGTCGAGGCCCGAAGGTCCTCTATGACTTCATCGATCTGAACGCGCCGAACGACCACGCCCTTTTCACCCGACTTGCACCGCTGCTCTCGCGCGACCATCTGGTTGTCCGCCAGCTGCTCGTGGGTTATCTGAAGACGAGCAGCGCGGGCAAGGCCGCCGCCATTCTGCAATCGCGCGACCCGCGCGCGGCGCTCGCGCGCGCCGAATCCCGATTCTCGGCGCAGGGCGCGCCGGTTGCGCCGATTCCCGTGCGGCCCGCGACGCAACGCATCCTGCAGGCCAATTTCCAGGCACTGACGGCCCTCGAGGGGAACCCCTGGATGCGCATGGCCCCCCTGCTTGTGTACCGCAGCCAAACCGGTCACGTCCATGTGTTCCAAGGATACCTCACTTCCACGCGCCTTGCCGCGATTATCGGTCGGGCGGGACCCTGACCCGGTTACGGGGAGGTTGAGCCGGGGCTTGCTTTCCTCTCCTCGGGCGTCGAACGGGGGGCCTCGACGCCTCGGGCGGGTGCGCGCCGGTTTTGGTATCATCAGGACTCAAACCCTATCGAGACATCCGGTTCGACCCCCAGCGATGGCCCTGTGCCGACCCGGTTCTGTGGGGCGGATCCGATCAGGGCTCGCGATGAGCGAGGAGGTTATTGGCATGGATCACGTACGCAACACGCGCGGCATCGAGCGGTCTCATCCCGGGCAGAAGACCTTGGATGGGGCGGGGGTCAAGCTGACGAGACTCCTGTCCCAGGACCTGCAGCGGCGCCTCGACCCCTTCCTGATGCTCGATTTTTTCGGGAGCGCTGAGGCCGATGATTATCGGGCGGGCTTCCCGGACCACCCCCATCGCGGCTTCGAGACCATCACCTACATGATCGAAGGCCGGATGCGCCACCAAGACAACGCCGGACATCAGGGCTTGCTCGAAACCGGCGGGATGCAGTGGATGGTGGCCGCGCGGGGCGTGATCCACTCCGAGATGCCGGAACAACACGAAGGCCGCATGGAGGGCTTTCAGCTGTGGCTGAACCTGCCGGCGCACGCCAAAATGGGGTCCCCATGGTATCGGGATTTCACGGCCTCCGAACTCCCGCGTGTCGAAGCCGCCGGCGGCCCGGTTGCGGTCGTTCTGGCCGGTGAGAGTCGCGGCGTGCAAGGGGCCATCCAACGGCCCCTGACCGAGCCGCTCATTCTGGATATCCGGATCCCCGCGGGACACGAGTGGCACCAGCCCCTTGCCCCTGATCGGCATGCCTGCGCGGTCTTGTACGAAGGCGCTGCGTCCGTTGGCGCAGAGACCCTGAAGAGGCACGAGCTGGCGGTGCTGAGCGATGGGCCCGATGCCGATGGGGTGATCCTCCATGCCGAGGAGGACGCGCGCGTCTTCCTGGTCGCCGGGCGCCCGTTGGGCGAACCGATCGTGCAGTACGGGCCCTTCGTGATGACGACCCGCGAGGAGATCGAAAGTGCCGTCAGGGATTTCCGCGCCGGGCATTTCGGATGAGGGCGCCGCGTCCGGCGCGCGCACCGTCCGCTCGGGACCGTGATCCGGACCGCGCGGACCGACCTCGATCGTGACAGCCGGACTTTTTTCCCGCGATGTCTTGCCGTCAGCGAAAAAGGTTTTATACTTCAGCAGTCGCACGGGCCGTTAGCTCAGTTGGTAGAGCAGCTGACTCTTAATCAGGTGGTCCCAGGTTCGAGCCCTGGACGGCCCACCACATATCCCCAGTACCGCCCTCCCTCTCCTACCATGCAGGTCCGTTAGAATGCGGGTCGAAACGTCCGTCCGGAGCCCCCGTTATCCGGGCGCCTCGTGCGTGCCGAAGTGTCAACGCCGGACGTGAATGCCGCACTTGCCGCGGCTGCGGCCTATCTGTCCGGCAGTTCCGTCGATGCGTTTCTGGGCCGTCAGTTCCTTCACAATGCCTAGCGGCTCCAGGTGGCCGAGCGCCTTGTTGGCCCCGCTCGCCCGAGCCCGCGAGGACGGTGGGAGATGCGGGTTGAGAACGACGCCACCCCCCGGACCCGCCTAACACATTGAAGAACTGATTTTGTATGAAAGGGATTGGGGTGAGCGATGGGATTCGAACCCACGCCAACCGGAATCACAATCCTTCGCTAATTGTATAACTCCTTGTTTTCTTGCAATATCCTATATTTGTGTATATTAGGTAATCCGCCTTTCTTTTCAACAGGTTATGTTAATTTTTATTATACGTAAGAATATGCGCACTGCACCGCCAGTGCACCGCTGGCTATACCTACCGCGCACGCATTTCCGCGGAACCAAACGCCCCCATAAAATGGCCTCCATTCGCCCACCACCAGAATACGGCAGGATGTATACATCAAAGCTGAGTTTATCATTGTTTGTCGTAGGAGATCATCGCATGCCCCAGCCCCCCCTTATCACGGATCGTGATGCACGCATTCAGGCCTTGGCCGACCGCATTGCTGAAAAACATGGCACGCTCCTGACCATACCCATGGTGGCCGCCGAGTTGCATCGGAGCGAGAAGGCCATGCGCTTCGCTTTCTCTTCCTGGAGTTGCCGCGAGACACCTTGGGTGCGCGCGCTCCTGGCTGGAAAAATCGAGTTATTGTCAAATCTGGTGTTTGGCTGAGTGAATCAAGCGGCAGCCTGATCGACGTCTGTCACCTCGACACCATCTCTGAATTGGATTCCGGTTACCACCTTCGCCAGGTAATCGAAACCACGT
>DAHWKH010000036.1 GCA_027343725.1 Acidiferrobacteraceae bacterium | reverse complement strand
TAAGGGATAGCCTGTTCTATCACGTGTTGGTCGGGGATATCGCCGGGCAACGCGGGCGCCTCGGGGCCGCCGCGCAGGCCTTCGGGCGCGCGGCCCAGGAGAGCGGGGACCTCGGCCTCACCCGCCGCTCGGCCTTGTTGTCGTTGTATGCGCGTCGCTATCCGCAGGCCGAGCGCCTGGCGCGCCTGTGGCTTTCGGCCGAACCGCGGAGCGTCGATGCGCGCGAGGCGCTCGCCGACGCCGAACTCGGTCTTGGCCATACGCGCGCCGCGGAGCAGGGATTCCGGGGGGCCTTGGCGCTCGTCGATCGCGAGGAGGGCTCGGGCGCCCTGGCGTTTGGCTTCGAGCGCATCGGGACGTTGCTCTTGCGCCAGCATCCGGCGCCCGCGGTGCTTGCGAGCCTGCGCGCGCTCGTACGCCACTATCCGACCGACCCCGTCGGACTCTATGTGTTGGCCAATCTCGCGCGTCGCTACGACCACGTGCGCGAGGCCTCAAGGGCCGTCGATCGCGCATTGCGTTTAAAGCCCCATTGGGAGGACGCCGCGGTTCTGAAGGCGCGGATCCTCTGGGCCGGCTCGCCCCGGGCGTCGTTGCGGTTTGCGCGCACATTCCTCGCGGCCAACCCGGACGCGACGCGGCTGCGTCTGGATTACGCGCGCCGGCTCGTGTCCCTCCAGTATTGGTCTCGCGCTCTCGCGGAATTCCGGTTGATCGCCAAGGCCGCGCCGAATGACCCGCAGGTCTTGTACGCCGCGGGGCTTTTGGCCTTGCGCGTCCACAAGCTCGATCTCGCCCAGCGCGACTTGAAGGCGAGTCTGCGGCTTGCGCCGAACGATGCGCGCGCACGCTTGTATTTGGGCGAGATCGCGGAACGCGAGCACCGCTTCGCGCGCGCCCGGAGCGATTATGAAAGGGTCGGTCCGCCTTATCGTTTCACCGCCGCCGTGCGGCTCGCGTTGATGCCGGCCAAGACCGGGCAGCCCGAAACGGCCTTGCACGACCTTGCGCGCGTACGCGCGCGCAGCGACAGCGAGCAGGCGACGCTGGCCCTGGCGCGCAACCGCGTGTTGCGGGACCTGCATCGTTACGCGCGCGCGGTCGCGGTTCTGAGTGAGGCCTTGCGGGATGTGCGCCACAAAGGCCCGTTGCTGTACGCCCGGGCCCTGGACGAGGAACGCTTGGGCCATATCGCGCAAAGCGAGCGCGACCTGAAGGTCCTGCTCGTGCGTTATCCGCGCGACCCCATCATCCTCAACGCCCTGGGTTACACCTATATTAATGCCAGGCAGCACGAGCGGCGCGGCGTGCTGCTGGTGCGCCAGGCCTTGACCATGGACCCCGATAACCCCGATATCATCGATAGTCTCGGCTGGGCCTATTATCGCAGCGGTCACCCGCGCAAGGCCGTCGTCTATTTGAGGCACGCGCTTTCGCTTTCGCAGGACCCGACGATCGCCGCGCATCTCGGCGCGGCCTTGTGGGCGGAGGGGCGCCAGGCGGCGGCCCGTAGGCTCTGGCAGACGGCCCTGACGCGCGCGCCGGGTAGCGGTTTGCTGAAGACCGAACTCGCGCGTCACCCCGAGCCGTGAAACGCCCCCTCAAAGCCCTCGTGTTTGCGGCCCTGCTCGCGGGTTGCGCGCCCCCGCCGCGCATGCCCTTCGTGCCTCATCCCCACAGGACCTGGGCGGCGCACCGGCGCAAGCTGCGCGCGATTCGGGGCTTTCGCCTCGCAGCCCAAGGCGGGGTGCGCAGCGGCGGACACGGCGGCAGTCTCCTGCTGCACTGGATCGTGACGCCTGCGGCCTCGCAGATGACGGGCTACGGGCCCTTCGGGCGCCTCATCTTCCGCCTGCGCGCGCGCCCGGGTGCCGCGCGCCTCGTGACCGAGCGCGGGCGTTTTCGGGGCGCCGACGCCAAGGTTCTGCTTGCGCGCGCGACCGGCTGGCGTCTGCCGGTATCCGGGCTTCGCTACTGGATCCTCGGGGTCCCGGCGCCGGGATCGTCCGCGCGCACGCGCATCGATCGCGCGGGGCTTCTCGCCTCCTTGCGCCAGGCCGGCTGGTCGATCCGCTACCGCCGCTACGAACTCACCCGCTGGGGGCGCCTCCCGCGCGTCCTGGTCCTGCGGCGCCCGCGGTCCGGGCGCCTCCCGCGCATCGTCGTGACCCTGAGGATCGAGCGATGGCTGAAGGCGTGAAGGACGTCCCGGACGTCTGGCCGGCCCCCGCGAAGATCAATCTGTTTCTGCACGTTCTGGGGCGGCGCGCGGACGGCTATCACAACCTGCAGACGGTTTTTCAGTTCATCGATTGGCAGGACGATCTCACCTTCGAGGTGACGAACGATGGCGGCCTCACGCGCGCCCACGCCCCCCCCGGGGTCGACGAGGATCGCGACCTCACGCTGCGGGCGGCGCGCGCCTTGCAGACCGCCTGCGGCGGCCGCCGGGGGGTGCGAATCCACCTCACCAAGCGGTTGCCGATCGGCGGCGGCTTGGGCGGCGGGAGTTCGGACGCCGCCACCACTCTGCTTGCGCTCAATGTCTTATGGGGGCTCGATTGGGGGCTCGACCAGCTGGCGGCCTTGGGCCTCGGGCTCGGGGCGGACGTCCCGGTTTTCGTGCGCGGGCGGGCGGCCTGGGCCGAGGGGGTCGGCGAGGAGCTTGAGCCCGTGGCGCTGCCGGAGCCCTGGTATGTGGTGCTGGTGCCCGCGGCCTCGGTCTCGACGGCCGCCGTGTTCTCCGGCCTTCAATTGACAGGGTCTCGGGCGCCCATCACAATACGCGACTTCCGCGCCGGACACGGGGGGAACGACTTGGCGCCGGTCGTGCGCCGGCAGTACGGCGAAGTCGACCGGGCTTGGCGGTGGTTGGCCGAGTATGGGCAGGTGCGCATGAGCGGGTCGGGGGCCTCGCTTTTTCTCGAGGTTCCGGATCGCGCGTTTGGTGAAGCGGTGGTCGCCGCCTGTCCCGCGGGCTGGCGTATCTGTCTTGCGCGCGCACGGAACGAGCACCCGCTGCACGCGCGTCTGAATCGGGTCACGCATTGGGGTGTCGCCAAGCGGTAAGGCACCGGATTTTGATTCCGGCATTCCCAGGTTCGAATCCTGGCACCCCAGCCACTCTTAAACGGAAAACCGGCGCTTTCCAGAACGAAAGAGGGAGTCGTGTCAGCAGACAACGTGGCGATTTTCACGGGCAACGCGAATCCGGCGCTGGCGGAATCGGTGGCCCGCTATTTGGGACTCCCGCTCGGGAAGGCGCACGTCGGCCGCTTCAGTGACGGCGAGATTCAAGTCGAGATCATGGAGAACGTGCGCGGCCGGGACGTGTTTCTCGTGCAGCCGACGTGCGCCCCGAGCAACGACAATTTGATGGAACTCCTGATCCTGACGGATGCCGTGAAGCGTTCCTCGGCGCGGCGCATCACGGCGGTCATCCCTTATTACGGGTACGCCCGCCAGGACCGCAGGCCGCGCACCGCGCGAGTCGCGATCGCCGCCAAGCTGGTCGCCGACATGGTGAGCGGCGCCGGCGCGGACCGCGTCCTGACGATGGATCTGCACGCAGACCAGATCCAGGGGTTTTTCAGTATCCCGACCGACAATGTGTATGCCGGACCGGTCTTGTTGGGGGATATCTGGCGTCACCGCCACGACGATCTTTTGGTGGTCTCGCCGGACGTCGGCGGCGTGGTGCGGGCGCGCGCCTTGGCCAAGCATTTGGAGGCTGGGCTCGCGATTATCGACAAACGCCGGCCGCGGCCGAACGAGGCCAAGGTGATGCATATCATCGGTGAAGTCGAGGGGCGCTCGTGCATCCTCATGGATGATTTGGTGGACACCGCGAACACGCTGTGCGAGGCGGCGACGGCGCTCAAGGCCAACGGCGCGGTGCGGGTCGTTGCCTACTGCACGCACGCCGTGCTCTCGGGTGACGCGGTGGCGCGCATCACGCATTCGGTCCTGGATGAACTCGTGGTGACGGACACCATTCCTTTACGGGAGCCGGCACGCGCCTGCTCCAAGATCCGGCAGTTGAGCGTGGCTGAACTGCTTGCGGAAACCATAAGGCGCATCGCGGACGAAGATTCCGTGAGTTCGCTCTTTATGGATTGAGGTCCCATCCGGGACGGGCCCTGGTCGCGGGGCTTTACCTTTTTATCAGGAGTCATGAACACCATGAGCACGAAATTCGAGTTGCATGCCGAGTCGCGCAGCGGGAAGGGTACGGGTGCGAGCCGCCGCCTGCGCCGCGCGGGTCGGGTGCCGGCCATTTTGTACGGGGCCGGTAAAGAGGCCTTGAGCCTGTCGTTCGAGCACGATCCCCTCTGGCACCATACGCGTCACGAGGCGTTCTTCACGTCGATTCTGACGGTGATGATGGATGGGAAGGTGGTGGATCAGGCGATTCTGCGTGACCTGCAGATGCACCCCTACAAACCGAAGATCACCCACATGGATCTGCAGCGCGTGAGCGCGACCGAACGGATCCACATCCAGGTCCCGCTGCACTTCATCGGCCAGGAGATCGCCCCCGGCGTGAAGCTGCAAGGGGGACTTGTGGCGCACCTGATGACCGAGGTCGACGTGTCGTGCCTGCCGAGCCGCTTGCCGGAGTATTTGACGGTCGACGTCTCGGGGTTGCACGTGAACGACTCCATCCATCTCAGCGATTTGAAGCTGCCGGAAGACGTGGTGCTCACGGACCTCGCGCACGGCAACGATCTCGCGGTCGTCACGATCACGGTCGTGCGCGCGGCGGAAGTGGAAGAGCCGGCGCCGACCGAGGAGGCCGCTGCCCCGGCCGCCGCGTCTGAGGCCGAACCGGCCAAGAAGGAAGGCAAATAGTTGGCGGCGCCGTTCGCGGCCCTCGTGGGGCTCGGTAACCCGGGCCCCGAGTACGCGGACACACGCCACAACGCGGGCTACTGGTTGGTCGATCGCATCGCTGCGAGGTCCGACTGCGCCTTGCGTGCCGAACCGAAGCTCTCGGCGCTCGCCGGCCGCGCCCGGATCGAGGGCCTCGAGGTGTGGCTCGTGAAGCCGCTCACGTTCATGAATGAAAGCGGGACAACCTTGGGCGCGCTCTGCCGGTATTATCGTTTGACTCCCGAGCAGGTGCTCGTCGCGCATGATGAACTCGATCTGCCTCCCGGCAGCGCGCGCCTCAAAAAGGGCGGTGGGGCCGGGGGACACAACGGCCTCCGGGACATCATCGCCCGCATCGGCGCCGATTTCTGGCGCTTGCGGATCGGCATCGGCCGCCCGCCCCCGCGGCGCGATCTCATCCCCTATGTCCTGGGCCGCGCGGGCAAGGCCGAGCGCGAGGTGATCGACACAGCACTCGAGCGGTCCGCCGAGGTGTTGCCGTGGGTGTTGCAAGGGGACCCGGAGCGGGCCATGAATCTCCTGCACCGCGACGACGGCGAGGCACGCCATGGGGCTTAAGTGCGGTATCGTCGGCTTGCCGAACGTCGGCAAGTCGACCCTCTTCAATGCCCTCACGGCCGCCGCAATCGCGGCCGAGAACTATCCCTTTTGCACCATAGAGCCCAACGTGGGCGTGGTGGCGATCCCGGACAAGCGCCTGGATGCCCTGGCCGCGATCGTTCATCCCGCACGCATCGTCCCGGCGGTGATGGAGTTTGTCGACATCGCCGGGCTCGTGGCGGGCGCCGCCCAAGGCGAGGGGCTCGGGAACCAGTTTCTGTCCCATATCCGCGAGACCGACGCGATCCTCCATGTCGTGCGCTGTTTCGAGGACGAGAACGTGGTGCACGTCGGCGGCCGGGTCGACCCCTTGGCCGACATCGATGTCATTAACACGGAACTGGGACTCGCCGATCTCGAGAGCGTGGATCGGGCGCTCGCGCGTGAGGGCAAGGCCGCCCGCGCAAGCGGCAAGGAGGACGGGAAGCGTCTTGAACTCCTGAAGCGTGTCCGCGAGCACCTGAACGCGGGCGGCATGGTCAGGACGCTTGCGTTCACAGACGACGAAGAGCGGTTATTGCGCGGCTTCGCGCTTTTGACCGCAAAGCCCGTTTTGTACGTCGGGAACGTGAAGGAAGAGGGCCTGCGGGACAACCCGCTCTGGGACCGGGTGTCGGCACGCGCCCAGGCCGAGGGCGCGCAGGCGGTGGTCATCAGTGCCGCGTTCGAGGCCGAACTCGGGTCGCTCCCGGAAGAGGAACGGCCGTCCTTTCTGGAGGCGATCGGTCTCGCCGAGCCGGGCCTCGACCGTCTGGTGCGCTCGGCGTTCACGCTCCTCGGCCTTGAGACCTTTTTTACCGCGGGCCCCCAGGAAGTCCGGGCCTGGACTCTGCACCGGGGGAGTGTCGCCCCCGAGGCCGCGGGCGTGATCCACTCGGACTTCGAGCAGGGGTTTATCCGGGCCGAGGTCATCAGTTACGAGGATTATGTGCGCTATCGCGGCGAACAGGGGGCGCGTGAGGCGGGCCGCTTGCGTCTCGAAGGCCGCCATTACGTCATGCAGGACGGCGATGTTGTGCATTTTCGTTTCAATGTCAGTCGCTAGCGCCCGGAAACCTTGCCTTGACAGAGCCCGGGGCTGCCCGCAAAATCCCCGACCTTCAGGCTATGGCTATGTAGCTCAGCTGGTTAGAGCGCGGCACTCATAATGCTGAGGTCGGTGGTTCGAGTCCACCCATAGCCACCATATAAAACAAGCACTTAGAGATACATACCTCGGGCGAACACCCGCCAGACTCCACTTAGACTCCACTGAGGGCCGCGGACGGGCGCGGTGGAGTGCGGTTACGCCATTTGCTAGGCTCATGTCCACGCTCTTCTGTGGACCCCTACCAGAAAGCGCCGCAGTGCTCCGCCTGTAAGCGCGTAGCGGTTCAGGGGGTGGTGAGGCGGCGCTAGCGCCCAACGGACGATCACCCCGGCCTTTCCTGCTGCTCGACATTGTGGGCCGCATGGCCCCTGTATTGTTTGAGCACGGACAGGGGAGCGCCGCCCCCGGTGAGGATGCCGTCACTGCGACTCCCGAATACGGGCTTGCTCCAGTAATACCGCTTCAGATGGTCGGCAAATTCCTTGCGTAACAAGCGACTCGTGACCGTTTTGCGGTTATTCAGAAAGGCGGATGGCAACACCTTGGGCGTCAGCGCCAGGAGCCAATGGACATGATCCGCTTCACCGTGGAATGCCCGCACTTCGCGCTCCTATTGTGCCACTGCGTTGCGGCCAAGGGTCTCCCGCCGGTCCCGCATGGGGCCAGTCAGGCCCGTGCGGCGATATTTCGTGACCAGAACCAAATGATAGCTCCGATTATCAATACTCTGATGCCCGGCGTTTCCGAGGGTTTGCGGGGTCATGGTGGCCGAATAGAATGACATCATGCCCTATCGCAAAGTCACATATCGCCTGTATCCCAACGCCGTTCAATCGGAGCGGCTGGAGGAGGTGCTAGGTTTGCACCAACGGTTGTATAACGCGGCGCTGGAAGAACGCATCCGCGTGTATCGGGAAACCGGCAAAGGGCTCTCCTTTGCCGATCAATGCAAGGTGCTCACGCAATGGCGCAAGACCGTCTCCGCGCTGTCCGGTCTGAACGCGCAGTCGGAACAAGTGACGCTCAAACGGTTGCATTTGGCTTTTCAACGCTTCTTCCGGCGGGTCAAGAATGGGGAAACGCCGGGCTTCCCGCGCTTCAAAGCCATCCATCGTTATCCCGGCTGGGGCTGCAAGACCCATGGCGACGGCTGGAGGCTGCATCCCGGCGAGAACGGCGCCCACGGCCGGCTGTATCTTCAGGGCGTCGGCCACATCCCGATGCGCGGCCGGGCCAGAACAGCGGGTATTCCGGTCACTTGCAAGATTCTTCATAAAGCGGGCCGGTGGTATGCCTCCGTTACCTTGGCCATCGAGACCATCCAACGGGCGCGCGGCACCGCAATCGGCGCCTTTGACTGGGGCCTGACCGCGTTCCTGACCATAGCCACCCCGGAGGGGATCGAGACGGTGGCCAATCCCCGGCACCTCAAGAACCAACGGGCGGAATTGAAGCGTCTCGGGCAAGAGGTTGCGCGCAAGATCCGCGCGGCGCAACAGATGAGCGGCCGCTAGCGCGGCTTTCCGGTATCCATCAACCTGCGTCGCGCGATCTCGCACTTGGCCCGGTTGCATGCCCAGGTGGCCCGGCAGCGCCAGGACTTTCTGCATCAGACCAGTGCAGGACTGGTGAAACGCTTCGGTGCCATCGGTACCGAGACATTGGCGGTCAAGAACATGGTGCATGGCGGTGGTGCCCATAAAAAGGGCCTCAACCGCGAGATTCACGCCGCCTCCCCCGCGGCATTTCTCAAGATGACCCGGACCAAAGCGGAACAGGCTGGGTCCTGGTATGAGGAAGCGCCGACGCGGGAGATCAAACCGACGCAACGCTGTCATGGGCCATGCGGCCCACAATGTGGGCCATGCGGCCCACAATGTGGGCCATGCGGCCCACAATGTGCGTGCGGGCAATTGCCAGACGAGAAGAAAACGCTCTCGGACCGACAGCATCAGTGCCCGCACTGCGGCGCCACCTGTGGCCGCGATGACAATGCGGCCCTCGTGCTGTTGCGTTGGCTGGAAACGCGATTAGCCGGCATTGCCGGCCGCACGGCTGGCAATGAGCACGAAACTCACGCCATGGCCGTCTAGGCTTGGCGGGAGTAGTTCATCTCCTGACCGATCGCCGGGTGCTGGCGGCGGTGCATGATGCCGTGCAGCGTGGGGTGCGGGTACGCGTCATTATTCCCGGCACCCGTACGGACACAGGCCCCGAGGCGAACTGGCGCGACTACGCGCCACCGGGGCGGCGGTCCACTACGCCCCGCCACGCTTTACCGGCCGCTACGTATTCGGTCATGCCAAATACATGGTCTCGGGCGACTATGGCGAGATCGGCACCGCGAACATGACCTGATCGGCCTTTCACAGAAACCGGGAGTTACCTGTGGGTGGGCTACGATGCGCGCATCGCCACGGCCCTGCGCGCGGTCTTCCAGGCGGATTGGACGCACCGTCATGCCGGCCGCACGCCGCGCAGGCTGCTGGTGCTGCCCCCCCGGGGCTACCGGCGTACTCGTACGCCTCCTGCAGGCCCCGGGCCGGGTGTGCGTCGAATCGGAGGAGCTTGGGTATGATCGGCCGATACTCGCCGCGCTCGGCGCCAAGGAGCCGTCCGCGGACCTGCTGCTGCCCACGCGCCTCAATCGCTATCATCGGCGCATCGCGCGCTATGTCGCCTCCCAGGGCGTGCATGTGCGCTTCCTGCGCACCCCCTATCTTCATGCCAAGCTCATCGCAGAGCCCACACAGGCGTTCATAGGCTCGGAGAACTTAAAGCCCCTCGAACCTTCATCGCAATCGCGAGGTGGGCCTCACTCTCCCCAGACGCGCGGCGCGCCGGCTCTTTGCTCAGTGCCAGCGCGACTTCGCGCGCGGTTAAAAACGTTAAGGCCGCCGGCATTCGCACGGGAGTTGCGGGGGCCGGGACCATTGTGTAGGATTATGTGTGGTCCATTGTGTGATGTGGGGGTAATATGGCGACCAATCTGTCTCTGGACCCCGAGCTTCTCGAGCGGGCACTGGCGGTGAGCGGGGAAAAAACCAAGAAGGCGGCCGTGACGCGCGCCCTAAAGGAGTTCATCGCGCGGCGCACGCAAAGGCAGTTGCTGGATCTGATGGGAGCGCTCGACTGGGACGAGACATTCGACTACAAGGACGAGCGCTCGCGCCCGTGAGTCTTTTTGTCGATACCAGCGTCTGGTCGCTGGCCTTGCGACGCGATATACCCGCTGCGTGTCCCGAGGTCCTGGCGTTACGCCGCGCCCTGGAAAACGGCGAAGTGCTCGTCACCACGGGCATCGTGCTTCAAGAGCTGCTTCAAGGCTTCTCGGGGGCGCGGGCGGGCGATGCCATCGTCGAACGGTTCCGGGCCTTACCCTATCTGGCGCCAGATCGCAGAGACCACATTGACGCGGCCCTCCTCCGTAACCTCTGCCGTCGCCATGGGGTCCAG
>DAHWKH010000029.1 GCA_027343725.1 Acidiferrobacteraceae bacterium | reverse complement strand
CAGCCAGCGGGCGCGCGCCAAGGACGCGGGGGACTCGAGCGCCGGAACCGCGATCAGCTCTGGGAAGGCCGCGGCGAGCGCCGGCGCGTGGCTCGCGTGCGTCAGCCCGATCACGAGGCCGGCACCGGCGCGCAACGCGGCCTCGGCGCCAAGCCGCAGAGCGCCCGGCATGCCCGGGCCTCCGCCTGCGATCGCAAGCGTGCCCACGGAGCCCTTGTGGGCGTCCTGCCGCCGGGCGGGCCGCAGGGCCGCAAGATCCCCAAACCCCAAGGCCCAGGCCGCGGCGGAGTCTCTCTCCATAGCGCGGCCGATCTCCGCCACGTGCACCTGCCCGCTGTATTCCCGCCCCGCCCCGGTCATGAGGCCGATCGCGCGCACGCCGCAGGCGATCGTGTGCGTGGCGCGCAGGCTCCCCTCGCGGGCCTCCCCCGTATCGAGCCCGAGCCCCGTCGGCCCGTCGATCGCGACCACCGGGCGCCCGCTCGCGGCCGCGGCCTCGGTGAGCACGCGATAAGGGTCCGCGAGCGGCCCGTGAAGGCCCGCGCCGATCAAGCCGTCCACGATCACATCGGATTGGGCGAGCGCGGGGTCCCCCCGCTCCCCGGGCCGTACCAGCGAAACCGCAAGGCCCGTCTCCCGATACCATCGCGCCACGGCCTGCGCCTGCCGCCCGTTGCCGCCCTGACCCGCGAGCACGGCGATGCGCCGCGCGCGCGGAAACTGGCGCGTCACGAGCGCGCGCACCGCCTGCGCCATGCGCTCATCGATGTCCCGGAGCCCCTCGCGGGCAAGCCACGCCGCGGTGTGCGCACGATCGGACAGCGGGTATCCCTCAGGCTTGGGCACCATGGTCCGGAAAGAGATGGCTGCGGTAGTAACGCAGTTCCGCGATCGACTCCAGGATGTCGTCGAGCGCGCGATGCGTGTTTTGCTTCACGAGACCCGAGCACCACTCGGGTCGCCAGCGGCGGATGAGTTCCTTGACGCTGCTGACGTCGAGATTGCGGTAATGCAGATAGGCCTCGAGCGTCGGCATGAGCCGCGCGAGGAATCTGCGGTCCTGACAGATGCTGTTGCCGCACAGCGGTGAGCGGTTGCGTGGCACAAGCGGCTCCAAAAACGCGAGCGTCTGGCGCTCGGCCTCCGCGACATCCAGGGTCGAGGCGCGAATCCGGTCCACGAGACCGGAGTTGCCGTGCGTGCGGCGATTCCATTCGTCCATGCCTTGCAATATGGATTCCGGCTGATGCACGGCGAGGACCGGGCCCTGGGCGACGATATTCAAATCGCTGTCCGTCACGATGGTCGCGATCTCGATGATCGCATCGGTATCCGGACGAAGCCCCGTCATTTCGAGGTCGATCCAGACGAGGGCGTTTGGGTCCTGGGGCATTTGTCCTCCGTCTGTTGATGGATCCGTTGGGCCGCCACTCTAGCATACCCGGAACGGACCGACCTATCGCCCAAGGGCCACGGCGCGCCTCCCGCCCTCCTCCCGACGGTCTCCTGGCGCCGCCCGATCGCGCTTTTTATAATGGATGCCCTGAATCCGCAAGGAGTCCGCCATGACCGATCTTGCCCACAAATCCTGCCGCCCGTGCGAAGGCGGCGTCGCGCCGATGACGGCGGAACACGCGCGCGCCTTGTTGGCGCAAGTCCCCGACTGGGCGTTGGACGAGCCGGGGCGCCTGCTCGTGCGCACCTTCCGCTTCCGCAACTTCTATGAAACCATGGCGTTCGCGAACGCGGTGGCGTTCGTGGCCAATCGCGAGGACCACCACCCGGATCTCACCCTGAGCTACAAGGAGTGCCGGGTGCACTACCAGACTCATGCCGTCGGCGGGCTCAGTGAAAACGATTTCATCTGTGCCGCCAAAATCGACCGGCTTTTGACGTAACGATCAGGCCTCGCGCCGCCCGCTGAAGGCGCGCGCGAGCGTCCCGCGATCGATGTACTCGAGCTCCCCGCCCACGGGGACGCCGTAGGCGATGCGGGTGGCGAGCAAGTGGTGGCGGCGCGCCAATTCCCCGATGTAGTGCGCGGTCGCCTCGCCCTCGACGGTCGCGTTGGTGGCGAGAATGACCTCGCGCACCGCGCCGCTTGCGAGCAAGGTCTCGAGCTTCGAAAGCCCCAGTTCCTCGGGACCGATCCCGTCCAAGGGCGAGAGCCGCCCCATGAGCACGAAGTAGGTCCCGGTAAAGGCGCCCGACTGCTCGAGCGAGACCAGATCGGCCGGGGATTCGACGACGCACAAAAGCCCGCTGTCACGGCGCGGACTGCGACAGATGCCGCACACATCGGTCTCGCTGAAGTTGTTACAGCGCTCGCAATGGCCGATCCGCTCCACCGCCTGCAAAAGCGCCCCGGCGATCTCGCGCGCGGCCCCACGGTCCCGTCCCAGGAGATGAAACGCCATGCGCTGCGCGGACTTGGCGCCCACGCCCGGAAGCCTCCGCAGCGCGCGCTTCAGATCCTCCAGTGCTTTCGATTCCTCGGCCAAAACGCGACGTCAGAGGGTGAGACCCGGGATGTTGAATCCGGCGGTGAGCCCCGAAAGCTTCTCCTGGCTCACCTCCTCGGCCTTGCGTACCGCGTCATTCACGGCCGCCGCCACCAGATCCTCAACGACCTCCCGATCTTCCTTCAACAGGCTCTCGTCGAGGCGCACCTTGCGCACGTCGTGCCGGCAGGTCATGGTGACCTTGACGAGCCCACCGCCGGCTTGACCCTCGACCTCGATCTGGGCGAGCTGCTCCTGCGCCTTGCGCAAGTTGTCCTGCATCGCTTGCGCCTGCTTCATCAGCTGACCGATTCCACCCTTCATCGCCAAGGCTCCTCGTTGTTCATTTGCGGGGTCGCACCGAATTCTCGTTGATACGGGCATCGAACGTGCGTTCGAGCGCCACCACCGCCGGGTCCGACGCAAGAGCGGCGCGCGCCTCTTCGTGAGCGGCCTCGTCGGCCGCGCGCCGACGACTCGCCGGCGTTGCCTCCACCGGGGCCTCTGCTACCTTCAGATCGACCGACACAGGTTCCCCATAATAGGCGCAAATCGCCTGCTTGAATACGTCGGCGCGGTCTTTGTTCAGGAGGTTGCCGAATGCCGGATCGATGGTCACGAGCACCCGGTCTCCCGATCTCTCCAGCACCGCGTTCATGGCGATCTGTTTCAGGAGCCCGGTGAGCGCGAGGCTTTCCAGGACGCCTCCTACGCGCGATTCGGCAACCGCGGACGCGCCCGGCTCCGAGGCCTCGGCATCCCGCGCGGGTGTTTCCGGCTCCCGTCCCGTTTCGGAAGCACGCGCGCGACTGCCGGTCTCGCGCGCGGCGGTTTCTGGCTCCGGTCGGGCTCGGGCGCGCGCGGGCGCAGACGATCGCGGAACCGGACGTCCCTCCGGGGCGCCGCCCCCTGGGCGAAACGCGAGCATGCGTAGCAGTGTCATCCGCAACCCCAACTCCGGATCCGGCGCGAACTCGAGCTGGCGCCTCCCGAGGCAGCCGATCTCGTAATAGAGCTGCACCGTTTCCGGGGTCAGATCCGGCGCCCAGGCGGCCTGCGCGATCTCGCTTGCGGCCTCCGGCACCACCTGCCCGACGGCGAGCTCATGCAAGGCCCGCATGAGATCGTTCAGCAACGACTCGGGATCGACGCCCAATTGATAGGCCTCGTCCGCGACCGCGAGCAGATCCGCGCCATCCGCGCGGGACAGCGCCGCCAGAAGCCGTTGCACGAGATCCGGGGCGACCGCGCCCAACATCACGCGCACGCCCTCGGCGCGCACCGTGCCGTCACCGTGCGCGATGGCTTGATCGAGCAGGCTCAAGGCGTCGCGGACACTTCCCTCCGCGGCCCGGGCGATCGCCGCCAAGGCCTCCTCCTCGAAAACCACCCCTTCGGCCTCAAGGACGTGCGCGAGATGCGCGCGGATCTGCGCCTCGGAAAGCCGGCGCAAGGCAAGCTTCAGGCAGCGCGACAACACCGTCACCGGCAACTTTTGGGGGTCGGTCGTCGCCAGCAGGAATTTGACGTGGGGGGGCGGCTCCTCGAGGGTTTTGAGGAGGGCGTTGAAACTGTGCGCCGACAACATGTGGACCTCGTCTATGAGGTACACCTTAAAACGCCCGCGGGTCGGCGCGTACTGCACGTTGTCGAGCAGCTCGCGGGTGTCGTCGACCTTGGTGCGCGACGCCGCGTCGACCTCGATCAGATCGACGAACCGTCCCGCGTCGATCTCACGGCAGGCGGTGCACGCCCCGCACGGCTCGGGACCGACTCCGCGTTCGCAGTTCAAGGCCTTGGCCAGGATGCGCGCCACGGTCGTCTTTCCGACCCCGCGGATGCCCGTGAACAGATAGGCGTGATGGATGCGGCCCTCGGACAGCGCGAAGCGCAACGTCCGCACCACGGAGTCTTGCCCGGCAAGCTCGGCGAATGTGCGCGGCCGCCACTTCCGGGCGAGCGCCAGATAGCTCATGGCAGTCCTCAGGAAAGCGAGACTAGGGTGGCGGCTTGGGCCGGCCCGGCGTTGTACCTGACCGGACCGCTACGGCTGCTTCCTTCCGGACCTGACCGGGTTTACGATCGGTCACCACAGCGGGGGTCGGCCGTCACCGCCATAATCTGAACGAGCATCATCCAGTCCGTGGAGGGTAGCACAGATGCGTGAAGAGCGGCAAAACCGGATCGCGGAGGGGTCTGGCGGTCGTCCGCGTGCGCGTTCGGCCATCCCCATATGATCCGCGCGGGCCGCATCCAGGCGCTCCTGCGCCGCTTGCGCACCGTGCGCCGCGACCTCATCGGGGACCTCTATCACGCCTTGATTACCATGAGCTGGCCGCGCTTCGTTCTCGGCATGGGCCTCCTCTTTTTCCTCGTCAACATGAGTTTCGCGCTCGCCTACACGGCCCAACCCGGGGCGATCGTGAATGCCCGCCCGCACTCCCTCATGGACGCATTCTTCTTCAGCGTGCAGACCATGGCCACGATCGGCTATGGGATCATGTACCCGGGGACGGTCTACGCCAACATTCTCATGAGCCTCGAAGTCCTGATCGGGCTCTTCGGGCTTGCGATCGCGACCGGCCTTGCGTTTGCCCGCTTCTCGCGGCCGCGCGCGCGGATCCTGTTCAGCCATTACGCCGTCGTGACACCCTACGACCAAGTCCCCACGCTGATGTTTCGGGTCGCCAATCGGCGTGGCAACCAGATCCTCGAGGCGCGTGTCCAGGTGACGCTCGTGGGCAACGAACGCAGTCGCGAAGGCCACGACATGCGGCGCTTTCGCGACCTCACGCTCGCGCGCCGCGACACACCAAGCTTCGCGTACTCGTGGACGGTCATGCACCCGATCACTTCCGAGAGCCCCCTCTTCTCGCGATCGGTCGCCGATCTTGCCGCCGCGGACGCGGAGTTCGTGGTCATTCTCACGGGTCTTGACGAGACGCTGTCACAGACCATTCATGCCCGCCACGTCTATCGGGTCGACGACATCCGTTGGGGCTACAGGCTCCACGACGTGTTGGGGCGCGACCCGCGCGGGCGCTATACGATCGACTATGCGCGTTTCGATGACATCGAAGCCGACAGTCCGGCGCCGGACCGTTAAGGGGTCGGATGCAAGTACGCATCCCCGCGGGTTTGCCAACAGCCCGGAGACTGCCAGGAGAACGGCCATAAGATTTGGGGGGGCCTGATGGACAAGCCGGGCGTCAATGCGTGGGTGTGGCGCAAATCATCACGGACGATGGAACGCCGGCCGGGCTGGGCCCGCGTGTCGGGCTATTGGAAGTGGCGGAGAGGGAGGGATTCGAACCCTCGGTACGCTTTTGGCGTACACACACTTTCCAGGCGTGCTCCTTCGACCGCTCGGACACCTCTCCGACTGGCGGCCAAGCCTAACCCAGGGAGCGGCGCACTGCAACGAGGCCTGTCCCGGCCCAAAAGGGGGGCACTTCACCCGAAAACGACCAAGCGCCAAGGGCCCTAGGAGGCACCTCCCAAAGGGCGGTATACTGCCGCCCCTATGGCCGATACGAATCCCATGAGACCGGTCCCGCTTTTCGCCGAACACGCGACACGGCTCGCGCGTCACAGCCTGCCGTATCGCGACCCCGTCGCGCGCGTGAATTGGGATCGACTCTCGCATGCGATGTTCTGGCTGCCCGAGGCCGCGGTCTCGCTCGCCGGCGTCCGCGAGTACGACGCGTTGCCGCTCGCAACGCGCCAGCGCCTATCCCACTATGAATTCGCCCACTTTCTGGACACCGGGATCTGGCTCGAGGGCCTGTTCCTCGAGCGCCTGGCGCGCTCGGCCCGCCAGGAAGGGCGCGCGGCGCGCATCTATCAGCTCCACGAACTCCGCGAGGAGGCCGGGCACAGCCTGATGTTCCTCGAGTTCCTGAAGCGGGCGCGGCTCGAGGCGCAGTGGGATTACGAGGAAGATCGAGTGCTCACGGTTCTGGGGCGCAGGCTGCCCTTCGGCTCGACGCTCTTTTGGGGGGCGATCCTCTTGGGTGAGGAGGTCCCGGACCGCCTCAACCGCTACATCCGACTCCACGCCCAGGGGATCTGTCCCGTGACCGTGGAACTCTCGGTGCTTCACAGCACCGACGAAGCGCGGCACATCGCTTACGGGCGCGAAGTGCTCAAGCGCCGACTCGGCGCCACCAACGCGCTCTCGCGCCGCCTGCTCGCCCACACCCTCAAATCGCTGCTCGCGCGCTTCGTGCGGGCGTTCTATTACCCCCCGGCAAGCCTGTATCGGGCGGCCGGTTTGCCCGAGGGCCCCTGGCGGGCGCGCGCGGCGGCGAGTGCCGACCGCCACCGCTTCGTCGCGCATTGCCTCGCGCCCACCGTCACGCGCTTGCGCGCGCTCGGGCTTCCTCTGACCTTTCCGTAGCTAGCCGCTGACGGTGGTCTTCTTGACCACCAAGTCGTTGCGCACGCTCACGACACCCGGGGTCGTGCGCGCGATGTGCAAGGCCTGGCGGACCTGGCTTTGGTGATTGACGAAGCCACTCAGAATGACGTGGCCGCGGTACGTGTCGACCTTGACCTGGAGACCACGCAAGGCCTGATCCTGAAGCAGGCGCGCCTTGATTTTGGAGGTGATGGCGGCGTCATGGAAATATTGCTTGGTGGTTTCCTGACTGCCCATGGTGGAGCATCCGACGCTCAGCGCCACGACCGTCCCCATCATGACCGCCAGCACGAGCCTCTTCGGAACAGACATCCCTTGTCTTTTCATCGCTAGTCGCCCTCTCATTGTTGTTGTCGCCCACTGACGCTTGCCCAACAAGCCGCCAGGCATCCCTTCAGTCTACCGGCTCGCCGGCCGCGCGCCCACCCTTCCGGGCCCGACCCTCAGCGCGAGTCCGAATCGCCGTAGTGCCCGCGGTCCCGATCCCGATCCTGATTGCGGTCCCGATCCCGGTCACCGCGCTCATCCGTCCGATGCCCCGTCAACGGGGCACGGATCATGGGCCCGATATGCGATCGGCCGTCGTGATCATTGGGACTGTTCAGATCGACCCTTGAGACTCTCGCCCCCGATGCGCAGCTGACCAAAACGAGGCCCGCCGCGATCATCACTCGTGCACGCATGCCGCCTCCGGACGCAGTCCATATGGCGGATTATCGAGCGAGACGCCTAAGGTCGAATCTGACCTTAGGCGGGATACGCGGGTGTCTTCAAACCCGCGACCCGGGGCGACTGCAAAAACGGCGTGACGAACGGAGAGATGGCGCGCTGGTGATAGGACCGGGGTTCGGCGAGCCCGCGCCCCAGGAACTCCAGAAACCACACCTGGTGGGCGATCTCCTCGTGCAGAATGGCCAGCACGAGGTTGTAGGTGCGATGGTCCTTCCCGGAGGTCAGCGCGCACAGGTGCGTATAGGCGCGCACCGATTCCTCCGCTGATTTGAGGAGAACGGGCAGGATGTCCGGCACGTCCGCCTCGGCCGGCAGATCCTGGAGGGCGGCGAGCCCCCCCGAACCGCCGAGTACGGCGGGCAGGCTCCCCCCTAACTCGAATATCCGGGGCACGAGCACCTCGTAGTGGTTGCGGTCTTCCTCCCGCGCATCGTCGATGACCCGCCGCAGGGCGTCCCCTTCGACGCCCACGAGGTGCAGCCGCAGGAGTGTGTAATAGTAGTAGTTTCCGACCTCCGCCATGGCGCGTTCGACCAGAAGATCCACGAGCCGCCCGGCATCGATACCGCTTCCCTCGACCAGTTCCCTTGCCACGCACCTTGCCATGCTCCCTCCTTCAGCGGTCGGCGCCCTCATGCGCCCATGGAGCATTCTCGAATGGACGCGGCTGGCACGCGATCGGACCTTGGTCCGAGTGTCACTGATAGCCCGGGGCGGCGCGTTCGTGGACCGCCTCTTCGGCGCTACGGGCGCTCGTACCGGCCTTGGAGGCCGCGGTATCGGCGGCTTGTTTCGCTTTTTCCTTACCCTGGTCGAGGGCTTCCGAGACCCGCTGGCTCACGCTGCGGCCGGCGTCGCGCGCGGCATTGACGGCGCTGCGCATGGCGCCCGACACGTTCTCGCTCGTATTCTTGGCGTACCCGGATAGGGACGAGCGGATCTCGCGACCGGACTTCGGCGCAAACAGGGTGGCGATGGCGTAACCGAGCGCCATGCCGCCCACGAACATCATCACCTTGGGTCCTGCGCGTTCCTGCAATACCGGCCTGTATTGGGTATTCGCTTCCATGTCATACACCTCCGGGAAATCCATAGGGGGACATTCCGTCTCGCGCCCGCTCACGCATCGCGCGCGCTGCGGCCGACCAGGTAATACACGATCATCCCCACCACCGGGAATATCAACACGACTACGGTCCAGATGACCTTGTGCATCACCCCCGCGGACCCGATCACGATACTGATGATGGCGATGACATCGAGGATAATCACGACGATACCCAGCAAGGAGTACGAGCCCATTGTCCATCACCTTTTCTGATCGGTCGTGAGCGTCGCCAAACCTTAGCAAGACCTGAGTGCCATGCCATCGACCTCAGGACCTACCCGCAGGCCGCCGCGTCGATCAGGTGGGGAATATGTAATGGAAGAATTCGGTGCGGCTCGAGACCCCGCACTTCTCGTAAATCGTGCTGATATGCTGCTTCAGGGTTTTTTCCGAATTCCCGGTCAGCCGCGCCATCTCCTGCGTCGACAGGCCCTTCAGCAAAAGACGGGCGACCTCACACTCCTTGTTGGTGAGCGTCGCTTGGTTGAGCGCCCGTTCGCGGGCCCCGATGAGCCCCTTCGGTTCCTGCCATAACCTCTCAAGAACCCGTTTCAAGTCATTGGTGGAAAACGGTTTCTCGAGAAGATACGCGGCCCCGTGATTGAGCGCCTCCTTGACCCGCGTCTGATCTGCGAACGCGCTGATCACGACCACCGGGATCGGCATCCCCGCCTGCTCGATTTTGCGCAACACCTCGAGCCCGTCGGGACGACCGGTATCGAGCATGATGTCGGTGATCACCGCATCGTACGAGGCCTCCTTCCACGCGGCCTGGGCCTCCTCGAAAGTGGCCACCCAGCGACAGACCATGCCGATCGCCTGCAGGGATTGCGAGAGCGCCTGCCCGGCCACGCTCTCGTCCTCGATCAAAAGGATCTGGCGGGCCCTGCGCATGGTCCCTGCGTCGCGCCTGCGTGCCTCCGATGCCCCTGTCGCCATACCTGTCCTTGCCAATCGTGTCGTCATCGTGCCCCTTCCTTTTTATAGCCAATTCTCCACCACCTGTCAGCCCATCTGTCGGTGGTCGCTTCCGTCCTGCCCCAACACCCCGTTCACGGAACGGCGCCGCGTGCCGGAATGGCCACACGCCCCTTACGGTTTTTCGCCGCCATCAGCTTGGCGTCCGCCGCCCGCCGCAGAAACTCCGCGGACGTGCTCGGGTAGGTGGAGATGCTGTAGGAAAAGCGCATGGGCCAAAGGGACATGGTGGCCTGCGCCACGTCCTTCACGAGCCGCGCCGCCAGGTCATCCGCGAGCGTCTCGCCGATCTCCGGGAGGATCATCGCAAACTCGTCGCCGCCGATGCGGCAGGAGATATCCACGCCCTTGCGGGCGCGCTCGGCCAATACCCGCGCCGTGCGCCGCAAGATCTCATCGCCCCCGGACAGCCCGAGGTGGCTGTTCGCCTCCTTGAAATCATCGAGATCGATCAGCAGCAGGGATACGTCCCGCCGGTAGCGCTCGGCGCGCGCGAGCTCCCGATTCAAGGCTATGTCGAAATTTCGTCGATTGCCGATGCCGGTCAGCGGGTCGTGCTCGGCGAGCCACGCGACGCGCGCGTATTCCGCGCCGTTGCGCACCGCGAGCGCCACGATCCGCGCGCAGGCTTGCGCAAAATGCCGCTCCCATCCCTGGAACTCCTCCGCGGACCCGCCGCGTATGAAGTCGAGGCGTCCGACGCACACGTAGTCGACGGCGAGCGGAATCGTCAGGGCGACCGCGCCGTCCGATCCGGCATTCATCAGATAGGGAAGCTGCGGCGCCTTCTGGTCCGGCCCGACGCGCACCATGTCGAGCGCGCACGGATTTGACTCCACGGATCTCTTGAAGGCCCCATTGCTGATTGCCCCCACCCCCCCGTCGCGGGACCGGCGTGCGCGCACTTCCATGGTGTCTCCTTCGAGCTGGAGCAGGACCACGTGCTCCGCGGGAATCAGCTCAGCCATCGCCTCCAGGGTCGCCGGCATCGCCTCATCCAGGTCCAAGGACTTACCCGCGAGGTAGGCGATTTGCATGAGCCACTCAAACCCCGTCCCCACGACGTTCCCGCGGCTTTCGTCCGGACCCATCTGATTAACCCGTTTTATCGAGCGGCCATTGTACAAACCTCCCGTCCGCCCCTAATCAGACGTAGGTCCGATTTTCTATGAAAGTAGAAAACTCATGGGTGCGTCCTGGACAATGTGTTGCGCACCATATCGACGAGCGCGCCCACGCCGAAGGGCTTGGCCAGGTACCCCGCGAAACGCGAGCCGCTCATCTTTTCCCTCGCGCTTGCCTCATCGTAGCCGCAACACAAGAGCACGGGCACGCGCGCGTCCACGGTCTGCATTTCCTTGAAGGCGTCCTCGCCACCCTTGCGCGGCATGGACAGATCGAGAACCACGAGATCGATGCCGCGGTTTTCCTTGAACAGCCGGACTGCCTCGACGCCGTCGGGCGCCAGGAGGACACGGAATCCCAGGGGCTCCAATGCGCGTTGGGCGAGCGAGCGCAGCATCTCCTCGTCATCCACGAACAGGATGGTGTGGTGCGCGCTCGACGCCGGTTTGGGCAACGGGATCGGCCTGCGCCGTTCCCGCTCGGGCGCGGCCGGCAGGAACACCCGGACCGTGGTGCCCTCCCCGGGCTCCGTCTCCAGGTCGATGGCCCCGCGATAGGCCTTGACGACGCTCAGTACGACGCTGAGGCCGATGCCCCGCGCCCCCTCCTTGGTCGTAAAAAACGGCTCGAACATCCGCGCCCCGACGGCCTGATCCATGCCGCTGCCGGTGTCGGACACCTCGAACACGGCGTACGGGCCGG
>DAHWKH010000013.1 GCA_027343725.1 Acidiferrobacteraceae bacterium | reverse complement strand
TCCGTTCGCGAAGGGGGGCAAGGTGGGCCTCTTCGGCGGCGCCGGCGTCGGCAAGACCGTGAACATGATGGAACTGATCCGCAACATCGCCATCGAACACAGCGGATACTCGGTGTTCGCCGGCGTCGGCGAACGCACGCGCGAGGGCAATGACTTCTATCATGAGATGAAGGAAGGCGGCGTGCTCGACAAGGTCGCGCTTGTCTACGGTCAAATGAACGAGCCGCCGGGGAACCGCCTGCGGGTCGGGCTTACCGGGCTTACGATCGCCGAATATTTCCGCGACGAGGGCCGTGACGTGTTGCTCTTTATCGACAACATCTACCGCTACACGCTCGCCGGTACCGAGGTCTCGGCGCTGCTCGGGCGCATGCCCTCGGCGGTCGGATACCAGCCGACGCTCGCCGCGGAGATGGGGACGCTGCAGGAGCGCATCACCTCGACCAAGACCGGTTCGATCACCTCCATCCAGGCGGTCTACGTGCCGGCCGACGACCTGACGGACCCCTCGCCCGTGACCACCTTCGCGCACCTCGACGCGACCGTCGTGCTCTCGCGCCAGGTGGCGGAGCTCGGCATTTATCCGGCCGTCGATCCGCTCGACTCGACCAGCCGCCAGCTCGACCCGCAGATCGTGGGCGAGGACCATTACGAAACGGCGCGCAAGGTCCAGGCCATCCTCCAGCGCTACAAGGAGCTTCAAGACATCATCGCCATTCTCGGCATGGATGAGCTCTCGGCCGAGGATAAGCTCGTCGTGGCGCGCGCGCGCAAGATCCAGCGCTTCCTGTCGCAGCCCTTCTTCGTGGCCGAGGTGTTCACGGGCATGCCCGGGACCTACGTGCCCCTGAAGGAAACGATTCGCGGGTTCCGCGGCATCGCCGATGGGGAGTACGACGAATTGCCGGAGCAGGCCTTTTACATGGTGGGTACCCTGGACGAGGCGCAGGCCAAGGCGAGGCGCTTGTAGTGGCGAGGCTGCGCGTCGACATCGTGAGCGCCGAGGAGACGCTGTACTCGGGCGAGGCGACGCTCGTCGTCGCGCCGCTCGCCGAAGGCGAGGCGGGGATCCTGCCGGGCCATTCGCCGCTGCTCGCGAAACTCAAGGCCGGCGGGGTGTGCGTGCACGACGCCGAGGGGGCCGAACAGATGTTTTACGTCAGCGGAGGGTTCCTCGAGGCCCAGCCCGATCACGTGATCGTCTTGAGCGATACCAGCATCCGCGCCTCCGATCTCGACGAGGCGCGCGCCGCCAAGGCCGTTCAGGAGGCCGAACAGGCGGTGCAAGAGCGCCAGGGCCATATGGATTATGCGCAGGCCCAGGCCGAGCTCGCCCAGGCGGCGGCGCGGCTGCGGGTCGCGCGCGCCTACCAGGCCCGCCATCACCCCATCCCCGGCGCCTGAAGGAGGTCGCGTGATCACCAAAGACAAGGTCGTATCGCTCACCTATACGTTGCGGGACGCCCGCGGCGAGATCTATGAACACTCGGATCTGCCGATATCCTATCTCCATGGTTCGGGGCGGGAGCTTTTTGACAAGATCGAGGCGGCCCTGGAAGGCCGTTCGGTCGGGGATTCAGTGGGTGTCGATCTCGCGCCCGACGAGGGTTTCGGGGACTATGATCCGGCGCTCGTCTTCACCGACGACATCGCCAATGTCCCGCCGGAATACCAGCGCCTGGGCGCCGAGGTGGAGGCCGAGAACGACAAGGGCGAGAGCCTGCGGTTCATCGTGACGGATATCCAGGACGGCCGTCTCACGGTCGACGGCAATCACCCGCTCGCCGGCCAGACCGTCCACTTCGACGTGACCGTGCGCGCGGTCCGCGACGCCACGGACGAGGAATTGCGCCTCGGGCACCCGACCCCCGTCGCGTCGTGACGCAACCGCCGTTTGGGCATTGCCTTTCCCCTGTAAGGCCGATCTAATAGCCTCATGCAGGGCCCGCTTGCGTCTTTGGAAATCGTGATTTTGGCCGCCGGCCAGGGCCGGCGCATGGCCTCTTCCCGACCCAAGGTCCTCCACACCCTGGCCGGGCGCCCGTTGCTCGCCCACGTCCTGGAAACCGCGCGCGGCTTGGCGCCCCAGGCGATCCACGTGGTCTATGGCCATGGCGGGGAGGCGTTGCGCGCGGCCTTTGCGCACGCCCCGGTTCACTGGGTCGAGCAACCCGCGCTGCTTGGCACGGGCGACGCCGTGCGCTGTGCGCTATCACATCTCACGGGCGCGGATCGGGTCCTCGTGATGCTCGGGGACGTCCCCTTGATCCAGAGGGACACGCTCGCCGCCCTGTGCCAGGCCGCGGGCGAGGGCCCGGCCCTCCTCACCTTCGAACAGACCGGCCCGAACGAGTACGGGCGCATCGTGCGCGATGCGCGCGGGGACATCGAGCGGATCGTCGAGTGGCGCGATGCGGACCCACGGGAACGCGCGCTCACCGAGGTCAACAGTGGCTTGCTTGCCGCCCGCGCGGAGCACCTGGCACGCTGGTTGCCGCGCCTTGAACGCGCAAACGCACAGGGGGAGTATTATCTGACCGACATCGTGGCGCTCGCGCGCGCCGATGAGCACGTGGTGCGCGCGGTGAAGGCGGCCGACCCGATCGAGGTCCAGGGGGTCAACAGCCGCCAGGACCTCGCGGCGCTCGAGCGCGCCTACCAGGGTTTGCGCGCCCAGGCGCTCCTGGCGGCGGGTGTCCAACTCATGGACCCGGCGCGCATCGATGTGCGCGGGTCGCTTCAGACTGGACGGGACGTCATGATCGACGTGGACTGCGTTTTCGAGGGCGATGTGGCCCTGGCTGACGGTGTCACGATCGGGCCCTTCTGTCTCATCCGCGACGCCCGCATAGGACCTGGTACGCGGATTGCGGCGCACAGCATCATCGAGGGTGCGGACATCGCCGAAGAGTGCGCGGTGGGCCCATTCGCCAGGCTGCGTCCCGGGACGCGTCTTGCGCCGCACGTGCGTGTCGGCAACTTCGTCGAGACCAAGGCGACCTCGGTCGGCGCGTACTCGAAAATGAATCACTTGAGCTATATCGGAGATGCCGCGATCGGTGCCCACGTCAATATCGGCGCCGGCGTCATCACCTGCAACTACGACGGGGCGAACAAACACCGGACCGTGATCGGCGACAACGCCTTCATCGGGTCCGACACGCAATTGGTGG
>DAHWKH010000009.1 GCA_027343725.1 Acidiferrobacteraceae bacterium | reverse complement strand
TGACTCATGACAGTTCTCCTGTTCTTATTTGCGTGACACATCGATTGCACGCTCAGCGCGTACCCGGTGGACCGCCTCGGCTATGATCCCTGCGCACGCCTTTGCGGTTTGCGCCTCGCTGTCAAGCCACGTCACACCGCTATCGGCGCGTAGCCACGTCAGTTGGCGCTTGGCGAGTTGTCGGGTCGCCGCGACTCCTCGCTCCACGAGCCCAGTATACTGGATTTCTCCGCGCAGGTATTCTCCGACTTGGCGGTAGCCCACGAGCCGCAAAGCCGGACTCGAGTCCGCAAGCCCGCGCCCATAGAGCCAGCGCCCCTCCTCGATCAGCCCGCGCACCAGCATCCGCCGAAAACGCGCGGCGATGCGCGCGTGCAGATCGGCGCGCGACGCGGGACACAGGGCGAATTTGATCACGGGCCAGGGGAAACGGTAGGCGCCGTCCGGGGGCGGAACCTGACCGTGGAGCGCCACGATCTCGAGCGCCCGCAGGATCCGCTGGGGGTCCGTGGGCGCGATCGCTTGCGCGCGCCGCGGATCGCGCCGGCTGAGTTCGCCGTAAAGAGCCGCAAGCCCGTCGCGCGTAAGGCGCCGCGCGAGCTCCGCCCGCACCCCGGGATCCGCCCCCGGCCCCTCGGGAAGACCGCGCTCCAGGGCATGAAAATAAAAACTGCTGCCCCCGCAGAGCACGGGAATGCGCTCGCGGCGGATGCTCGCCGCGATCGCCTTCAGGGCGTCGCTCCGGAAGCGGGCCGCCGAATAACTCTCTCCGACGTCACGAATATCGATGAGCGCATGCGCGAGTTCGCGCCGCTGCGCGCGCGAGGGCTTCGCGGTCCCGATATCGAGGCCGCGGTAGATTTGCGCCGCGTCCACGCTGATCACCTCGATGGGCAACCGCTCGGCGAGCGCGAAGACGGTCTCCGTCTTACCGCCCGCGGTCGGCCCCATCAACAGGATCACCGGCCCATCATTCATGATCCTTCGGGCGCATGTGCGGGAACAGAATGACGTCCCGGATGCTGGGCGCATCCGTGAGCAGCATCACCAGACGGTCGACGCCGATACCCTCGCCGGCGGTGGGCGGCAACCCGTACTCGAGCGCCTCGACGTAATCCGCGTCGTAATGCATGGCCTCCTCGTCGCCGACCCCGCGGCGCGCGACCTGGGCCTTGAAGCGCGCCGCCTGATCCTCGGGATCGTTCAGCTCGGAAAACCCGTTGGCGATCTCGCGCCCGGCCACGAAGAACTCGAATCGGTCGGTGATGAACGGGTCGTGATCGTTGCGCCGCGCAAGCGGCGAGACCTCCGCCGGGTAGGCGGTCACGAAGGTCGGCTGCGTGAGCTCGGCCTCGACGGTCTTCTCGAACACCGTCATCTGCAAGCCGCCGGCCTCGAGCCCCGGCTCGCGGGGCAGTCCGAGGGCGGACAGGAAGCCCTCGAGCGAGGCGATGTCGCGAAGATCCGCCGGCGCCTGCGGGTGGTGCGCGCGGATCGCCTCCTCCACTGTCATGCGCGCGAATGGCTGCCCGAAATCCACTTCCCGCCCCTGGTACGGGACCCGGGTCGTGCCCAGGACCTCCTCGCACAAGCCCTTCAGGAGATCCTCCGTCAGATCCATGAGATCCCGGTAATCGGCGTAGGCCTGGTAGAACTCGAGCATCGTGAATTCCGGATTGTGGCGCGTGCTCAGGCCTTCATTACGGAAGTTTCTGTTGATCTCGAACACCCGCTCGAGCCCCCCCACCACCAGGCGCTTCAAATACAGCTCCGGCGCGATGCGCAGATACAAGGGCATATCGAGCGCGTTGTGGTGGGTGATGAAGGGGCGCGCGGTCGCGCCCCCCGCCAAGGGCTGCATCATCGGCGTCTCGACCTCGACAAACCCCCGGGCGCACAGAAACGCGCGCAGAAAGGCGATGATCCGCCCGCGCCTGTGGAAGAGCGCGCGCACCTCGGGGTTCATGATGAGGTCGAGGTAACGCTTGCGGTAACGGATCTCCTGATCGGTGAGCCCGTGGAACTTCTCGGGCAGCGGCCTCAGGTTTTTGGTGAGCAACCGGGCGTTCGCGACCCGCACGCTCAGCTCCCCGGTCTTGGTGCGGAACGGTTGCCCCTCGACCCCGATGATGTCGCCGAGATCCCAGTGCTTGAAGGCCTCGTAGGTCGCGCCCAAGGGGGCGCGTTCGAGGAAGATCTGCAGGCGCCCGCTGCCGTCCTGGATGTGCGCGAAGCTCGCCCGGCCCATGACGCGCTTGCTCACGATCCGACCCGCCAGGCGCACGGGTGCCGCCTCCGCGGGATCGGCCTGCGCGTAACGCGCGCTCAACTCCGCGGCCTGGGCATCGGGCCGAAAATCGTTCGGATACGCCCCGCCCTCCGCGCGCCAGGCGTCGAGCTTGGCGCGGCGCTCGCGGATATGACGGCTCTCGTCTTTGTCCTCGGGATGCGCGCCCGCGCGCGCGTCCACGTCCCCACCGGGATTTTTCATAAACCGTTCACCACTCCCCAATGACCGCCTGCCTCCCGCATCGGTTTACAGGCCGCTTTTCAAACTCGCCTCGATGAACCGGTCGAGATCCCCATCGAGCACCGATTGCGGATTTCCGGTCTCGACACCCGTCCGCAGGTCCTTGATGCGCGACTGATCGAGCACGTAGGAGCGGATCTGGCTGCCCCAGCCGATGTCGGATTTCGTGTCCTCGAGCGCCTTTTGCGCCGCGCGCTTCTTTTGCATTTCGACCTCGTAGAGCCGGGCCTTCAGCATCTTCATGGCCGTCGAGCGATTTTTGTGCTGCGAGCGATCGGTCTGGCATTGCACGACGATGCCGGTCGGAACATGGGTGATGCGGATCGCCGAGTCGGTGCGGTTCACGTGCTGGCCGCCCGCACCGCTTGCCCGGTAGGTGTCCACGCGCAAGTCCGCGGGATTAATCTCGATCTCGACGTCATCCTCGATCTCGGGATACACGAACACCGAGGCGAACGAGGTATGGCGGCGGTTTCCGGAGTCGAACGGCGACTTGCGCACGAGCCTATGGACCCCGGTTTCGGTGCGCAGATAACCGTAGGCGTAGGCGGCCTCGTATTTCACGGTCGCGCTCTTGATGCCCGCCACCTCACCCGCCGACACCTCGACGAGTTCGGTGGCAAAGCCCCGGCGCTCGCCGTAGCGCAGATACATCCGCAGCAGCATCTCCGCCCAATCCTGGGCCTCGGTGCCCCCGGAGCCCGCCTGGATATCCAAAAAGGCGTTCGCACCGTCCCGTTCCCCGGCGAACATGCGCTGGAACTCGAGCGTCTCCAGCCGCCCTTTGAGCCCCGCGAGGTCGGAAGCAAGCGCCCCCTTGAGCGCCTCGTCGCCTTCCGTCTCAGCCAGCGTCCAAAGCTCGCGCGCCTCGTTCAGCCCCTTTTCGAGACCCCGAATGGTCTCCACGACCTCCTGCAAGCGCGCGCGCTCGCGCCCGAGTTCCTGCGCACGCGCGGGGTCCGCCCACACGCGCTCGTCCTGCAGCTCGCGCTCGACCTCCGTCAGCCGCTCTTCCTTGTCGTCGACGTCAAAGATACCCCCGAAGCGAGGCCGTGCGCTCGGCCAAGCCCTGCAGCGCCTGTTCAAGACTCCCTTGCTCTTCCACGCGTCCCCCCAAAAACGACAAGGGCGGGAGACCTCCCGCCACGACGGCCCTTCCGGATAGCCCCCTATCATAGCGCGCTTGGGCGCGCCTTCGCAGCCCCACGCGGGCCGCTTTCGGGGGCGGAGGCCCTCAAGGACGCGAATGGGCGATCAGGGCCCGGTACCGGGGGGAGATCGGCTGATGCGGGAAGAAGGTCTTGACGGTCGCGATCGGCAAGCGCGTGAGCGGTGGAAAGGTGAAATCGGTCCGCCGCGCGATCGCGTGACAGGAGATGCAGCTTTGCACCTTGCCGTAGGCGACCACCTGTCCATTGGGCTTGTAGAGGGCCATCAGCCAGTTGCGGTCGCCGGCATCGTAACCCGGGACCTTCAACATCGCCGTCACGGTCTTCAACACCTTGTGGTCGTCGAAGTTTTCCTTGATGTAGAGGCTCCCGGCCGGAAAGCGCGTCACGTGTTGGACGCCCCGGGTCGCCGCCCGTACCGATACCGCGTTCGCCTTGTCGATCGTGTAATAATCGGCCATGCGCGAGCCGTACATCCATAGGTGACTGCCGGGGAGCAGGGCGCCGTGGTCTTCGAGGGCCCGGACCTTGCGGTACAACGCCGCAGGCGTTGGGACCTTGACGACCGCCGAAGCCGTGAACGGGATGAGTAGAAGCGCGTACGCCGCCATCCGCCGGCGTCCCGGGTATCGTGGCATGATCCTCTCCATGTGATGGGACGGCTCATCATTGCCTAGCCCCCCCGGACCTGTCAACGGAGACCCGGCACCGCCCGCGGTCCCGGAACAGGTTGCCATCCTCCCGCTATCCGTTAGACTCCCCGCTCATCACCACCCAACCGAACCGACGATGCCCGCGAATCCTTCGGACGAGGCGGCCTCCCCCGGCGTCTTAACACCCCGCCTCGTGGGCTTTCTCGCCTTCCTGGCGGGCGCGACCGTTGCCAATCTCTACTACAGCCAACCGCTCCTGACCGAGATCGCGGCGAGTTTTCATCTGCGCCCCGGGGCCGCGGGCCTAGTGGTCGTGGCCACGCAAATCGGCTACGCCCTGGGCCTGCTCCTGCTCGTGCCGCTCGGCGACGGGCACGAGCGCCGGGGCCTTATCACGCGCGCGACCGCGGCCATCGCGGTCATGCTGGCCGCGGTCGCGCTCGCG
>DAHWKH010000008.1 GCA_027343725.1 Acidiferrobacteraceae bacterium | reverse complement strand
CAAGGGGCGATGATGTCCTGTCGCGATGCGTACGCCTACGGCGACGGATTCGTATTCGTCACCGTGACGCTATCCAGATGGGGGATTTTCAGGTGGCCACAGCTGGGGGAGTTTGGGTGGCCGTCGGGGCTCTTCAGCCTCCTCAGCACCGCGTTCCTCTATGGCCTCCTGCTCGTGCAACGGGGTCTGCCGCTGAACCCGGAACACCTCCCCGATCTGCCGGCGGCGCTCTCCTTCAACACCGCGGCGAGCTTCCTCACGGCCACGGATTGGCAGGCCTATGCCGGGGAATCGACCATGAGCCCTCTCTCGCAGATGCTGGGGCTCGGGGCGCAGATGTTCCTGGCCCCGGCCGAGGGTCTCGTGATCGCGCTGGTGATCATCCGCGGTCTCGTCGGGGTCCGGACCGCGACCCTGGGGAATTTCTGGGTCGACATGACGCGCAGCCTGCTCTACATCCTGTTGCCGCTATCCGCCGCCTTTGCGCTGATCCTGATCGCGCAGGGGGCGCCGCAAACGCTGGGCCCCTGGGTGCACGCCCACCTGATCGCACCCTTCCTCCATGGAAAAAGGGCGGTCACGCACCAGACCATCGCCCTCGGCCCGGTGGCCTCGCAGGAGGCGATCAAGATGCTGGGAAATAACGGCGGTGGGTTTTTCAACGTGAGCTCCGCGCACCCGTTCGTAAACCCGACCGCCTTCACGAACTTTCTGCAGATGGTGTCCATGATCCTGATTCCGACGGCCGTGGTCGTCATGTTCGGTCACATGGTCAAGGACCGGCGTCAGGGCCTGCTCGTCCTCGGGGTGATGCTGGCGATGTTTCTGCCGCTTGCGCTTATGAGCCAGCATTTCGAGCTGTTGGGCAACCCGGCGTTCCGGTCGTTGCCCGTGACCGCTGCCAACCACGCCGTCGACGCCGGCGGCGGCAACATGGTGGGCGCGGAGGACCGTTTCGGGGTCGCCAATTCCTCGCTTTTCGGGAGTCTCGCCACGGCCACCTCGACGGGTACCGGCAACTGCGCCTTCGATTCGTTCATGCCGATGTCGATGCTCGTCAACCTGTTCTTCATGCAGCTGGGCGAGGTCGTCTTCGGAGGGGTTGGCACGGGCCTCGCGACGATGCTGGCCTTCCTGGTGTTCGCGGTCTTTCTGGGCGGCCTGATGATCGGGCGGACACCGGAATATCTCGGCAAGAGAATCGAGTCTTTCGAGATCACCATGGCCTCGCTCTCGATCCTGGTGATGCCGCTGCTCGTACTGCTCGGGACCGCGCTCGCCGTATCGATCGCGGCCGGTCGCGCGAGCGTGTTCAATCCCGGACCGCAGGGGTTTGCGGAGATCCTCTATGCCTTCACCAGCGCCGCCAGCGACAACGGCAGCGCGTTGGCCGGATTGAACGCGAATACCGGCTTTTACAACACTGCGCTCGGGCTTTGCATCCTCATCGGCCGTTACGCCAGCTATCTGCCGCTCATGGCCATGGCCGGCTCCCTGGCGGGCAAGTCGCGCGTGGCCGCGGGCCCGGGCACGCTTGCGACCTATGGACCGCTCTTTGGGATTCTGGTCATCGGTGTCATTCTGCTCGTGGGGGCACTCAATTTCTTCCCCGCCCTGGCGCTCGGCCCCATCGTCGAGCAGCTGACGCCGGGTTAGCGGACATCCCCCGGCCGCGATGGAGCGGGCGCGGAATGGAGGCGGCGGCAGGATGTCTTAGGAGAGGCACCGGCATGGAGGACCGCGAATGACGGACAGCGAGCCACCAGACGAACTCCTCACGCAACTCCAGCAAGACGAGGGGCTGCGCCTGAGCGCCTACCAGGACACGCTCGGCCACTGGACCATCGGCTACGGCCATACGCCGGCGCGCCCCGGCGAGACCTGGACGCGGGAGCAGGCGCTTGCGGCGTTGCGCGCCGATTGCGTGGCGGCATTGAGGGACGTGGATCGCGTCTTGCCCTGGGCCAAAGACCTCGGCCCCGTGCGCCACGCGGTGTTCGTGAACATGGCGTTCAATATGGGGATCGGGCGACTGAACGGCTTTCAACGGGCCTTGGCCGCGGCCCGCCTGGGGGACTACGAGGCCTGCGCCCGGCACATGCTCGACAGCCTATGGGCACGCCAAGTGGGGCCGCGCGCGCAACGGCTTGCGCACCAGATGCGCGCAAACGCATGGGTGATGGCATCTCCCGGTCCACGACGCTAACGCGGACCGACCGGCGAAGAGCTAAAGACTCGCGCCGTGGCTTAGCCCGCGCGTGTCCGGCTTCGCGTGTCCGGCTTCGAAGGCGATGACGTCCCCGGCCCGCAGTCACCAAATCACGGCTGCGTCGCGACGTGCTGCATGATGTTGTTGACCTGGTACTCCCAAGCGCGGCTCGCCATCCGGTAAGCCTCCGGGCGACGGTCTGCAGGCAGATGGTCGAACCCGGATTCCACCACCGTCAGCAGAGTGCCGTTGGGCTCGGCGTCCGCCAGGGTGAAGGTCACGAGCGTCAGCTGTTCCTGGGAGTAGTCCACGGCGGGGTCGACGGCGTAGGGGTGCCAACGATAGGAGAAAACGTCCATCGCCTCGATGCGTTCGACCACCCCATCGAACGCCATATGCTCGTACCCCGGGTAGACCAGCGGTCCGTGCGTGCGCTGCCCGACCGCAAAGTCCTGGCCCCGCAGATCGGCACCGAACCAGCGCCCGAACTCCTCGGCGTTCGTGAGCGCGCGCCATACGCGCCGGCGCGGCGCCTTGATGACGGTACTGTGCTCGATGCGATCGGGACTGTCGATAGTCGGCATGGTCGGTCGGTTCCTCGGGTCGCGCGCCGCCGCTTCGATCGGAGTGGATGCGCCGAGTCGGTCGGGGTCCCAGCGGGTGGCGGGCTTCAGCGTATCCTAGCATTTCGCAGGGCTGGGCATCGACTCGAAAGAACCCGGAAAACGTCTCCTCGCAGGTCAGCCCGACCCGAACCGTGCAGGGATGAGCGGATCCCCCTCACGCGCCGCCGATCGGGCGTCTTGTGCCTGGCCACGCCCTGCCACAAATCGCCGTCAGTGACAATCTCTCGCGCGGGCAGTTGCCAAGGCGCGAGCAATCGGGATAATGGCGCGTCCGCCAAGGACCGGCCGATACAAAAACCACGACAACGTCATGATCCTTGGGGGGAATCCATGAAGCAGAACCCGATCCGCCTTGCGGCCCTCGCGGCGGCCTGTCTGTTGCCGGCCGCCGCCTGGGCCTGGCCCGTCAACGTCTCGGTTGGCGCATCCACCTTGGGCCTCGGCGTCCAGGTGGCAACCGCCATCATCCCCGGCACGCTCGATGCCGCCGTGGGACTCAACCGCTACGACAACAGCCGGGCCGGCACCTATACCAGCAACGGGGACAACATCCCCTACACCGGCAGCCTGCGGATGGAGACCATCCCGGTCCTGCTCGACTACTATCCCTTCCATGGCGCCTTTCGCGTAACGGGCGGCATGATGATCAACGAAAACGACATGAGCGCCGTGGCAAGCGGCGGGTCCGGCACTTACACAATCAACGGCGACACCTACACCGCCCAGCAGGTCGGCACCTTCACCGGCAAAATCGGTTGGCGGAGAGTGGCCCCCTACCTCGGTATCGGCTGGGGTTCAAAGGCCGCGCGCCAGTCCGGGTTTTCGATGGGCTTCGACCTGGGCGTGCTCGTGACCGGCAGCCCCGAGATCACCCTGCACGCCAGCAACCCCGGCAACAATGCGCAACTCGCCTCCGATGTGGCCGCGGCCCAAGCCAAAGCGAACAACCGCGCGAGTTCCTATCGTTTCTGGCCGGTGATCGGACTGCGCGTGGGCTACGCGTTCTAAGGGTGCGGCCCGGTTGGGAAGGCCAGCTCACGCGATACCGGCTCGCCCGCGCGGGTCACGCCATCTCGGCCCTAGCGTGCCCACGAAGCGCTCGCGACCGCGCGGTCCGGGGTCACGAGCGGCAAGGGAAATATGCGTTCCGGACGATAGTTGCCGGGGCTTACCGGGACGAAGCGGCGCACATCGATGCGCGCGAGTAGCGTACGTCCCCGCCCGCCTCGCGACAACGCGAGAAAGGCCTTCCGCAGACGCGCGACGAGCGCCGGGGGCAGCACCGGGGAGTACACCAACGGGTGGGGCGGCAGAGAAGGACCGGTCCAGAGAATGCGCAGCCGGGCACGGACTGCCCGCGAGAAACCCGGAAGGCCGGCCACACCCGCGCCTGCGACATAGAGCCCGACTGCGACCGACCGGTATACGGCGCCCTGGGAGCCGAGATAGGCGGCACGAAAGCGAATGCCGCGTGCCTGCAAGACGGTCTGCGGCAGGAGGCTTGCCGCCAGCGCATCGGGCGCCGGGAAGGCCAGCATGTGGTCGTCGAGACCGCGGAGCGTGCGAATCCGACTCGCCCGATTGACGAAGAGGATTCCGCGCAGATGGCCGGTATCGCGCACCAAGACTTGGTAGCCGGCGTCGCGATGGGCGATGTAGTACTGGTAGGGGTCCAGATAGGCGAGGTCGTAGTCGCTATGCGACATTCGCCTTTGGAACGTCGGAAGGCTGCGTGCCGTGGCGAAGCGCATGCGGCAATGGGCGACGCGCCCGATCGCGCGGAGCAAGGGCGCCCAGACACGCGCAAGCACCAGGGGCGAGCGTTGCGGCGCAACCCCCATGGTGACAACCACGGCGCGCGCGGCCGAGGGCCCGAGGGAGAGACATACGAAAAGGACACCCAGGAGCGCGGCCGCGAGCGCGCGCGCATCGCCGGAACGCGGAAGCGCCGCTTCGGGCATTCGACAACCACTCTCCGGGCCTTGTGTGAACGCGATAGACACGCCCCCGCCATCAGACACGAATGGTTCTAAGACTCAGTATAGCCCGGGCCCCAAAGGGGCGCATACCCCCCTATAACTGGTCGAGGGCCTCCTTGAAGGCCCCGCCGTCGGCACGCGCGCGGTGCTGGGCGGGGCCTTGGGCGGAGAGGTTGCGCGCGGTGTTCATCACGCCGACGTGGGAGAACGCCTGGGGGAAGTTGCCGACCATACGGCGGTGCGTCGTGTCGTATTCCTCCGCCAAAAGGCCGACGTCGTTCGCGACCCCGAGCACGCGGTCCAACAAGGCGCGGGCCTTGTCGGTATTCCCCATGACGGCGTAATTGTCGGCCAGCCACAAGGAGCAGGCGAGGAACGTGCCCTCGCCGCCCGGAAGGCCGTCCTGGCCATCGGTCTCATAACGCATCACGAACCCGCCGGACAGGAGTTCGCGCTCGATGGCGCGGACCGTGTTGACCACGCGCTCATCCTGGGGCGGAAGGAATCCCACGAGCGGCAACAAGAGCAGCGAGGCATCGAGCGTGTCGCTGCCGTAGGTTTGGGTGAAGGCCTGTTTCTTCGTGTTATAGCCGTTCTCGCAGACCCGCTCGCGGATCGCATGGCGCAGCGCGCGCCAGCGGTCCACCGGGCCCGTCAGTTCGAAACATTCGACGGCCTTGACCGCGCGATCCGCGGCGACCCAGGCCATCGCCTGGGAGAACACATGCTGACGGTTGCCGGAGCGCGCCTCCCAGAGACCGGCGTCGGGATCGGACCAATGGCCTTCCAGAAACTCCATGAGCGCGCATTGGATGTCCCAGCTATCACGGTCCTCGGCGAAGCCCTGCGAACGGCCCAGATGAAAGGCGTCCATGACCTCACCATAGATATCGATCTGGCATTGCTGATAGGCGGCGTTGCCAAGACGCACGGGGCGACTGTCGGCGTAGCCGGAAAGCCAGGAGGCCTCCCTCTCGCTCAGGGTGCGCTCGCCCTCGAGCCCGTACATGATCTGGATCTTTTCGGGCTCGCCGGCGATGGCCCGGCAGAGCCAGTCGCGCCAGGCGCGCGCCTCTTTGCGAAAACCGGCGATGCCGAGGGCATACAGGGTGAACGTCGCATCGCGCAGCCAGCAGAACCGGTAGTCCCAGTTGCGCGGCCCCCCGAGGCTCTCGGGCAGCGAGGTCGTGGCGGCCGCACAGATCCCCCCGCTCGGGCTGTAGGTGAGCGCCTTCAAGGTCACCGCCGAGCGCCGGACGGCCGGGGCGTAGGGGCCGCTGCGCGGCAACCGCTTGGTCCAGCGTGCCCAGTAGGCCTCGGTTTTGGTGAGTTCGGCCTGCGCATCGCGCCGGGCGGGCTCTGGACGGGTCGCCGGCGCGCGTGTCAGCACGAAGGCCGCGCTCGCGTGCGCGGAGACCGCGAAATGGGCCTCGACCCCGGCCGGCGTGTGGGCAAGCGGCACCGGGGCGTAGAGGAAGAAGGCCTCGGACCCCGCGAAGGCGTGCATGTGGGGGCCCTCCACCTGCACCCACGGGCGCACCGAGCCGTATTCGAGCATGAGGTTCAGCGTGAGATGCATGGGGACATGCCCGGAGCGCCCCCTTACGATGCGCACCGTGTCCGTGATACCGTTTGCGCGCGGGGACGGCAGGAAGTCGATGAGTTCGACCTCGCCCTCCTCGCACTCGAAACGCGTCTCCAGGATGAGGCTGTCACCCCAGTAGCGGCGCGTCACCGCCTTCGTCGGCCCTGCGGGTGCGATGAGGAAGTAGCCGTTGCGCTCGTCGCCCAGAAGACGCGCGCAGCACGCAGGCGAACTGAAGGTCGGCACGCTCAGCCAATCGATCGCGCCGGCGCGGCTGACGAGCGCGGCACCGTGGGTATTTCCGATCAGGGCGTAATCCTCGATGGGCGCGCTCATGGGCCTCCTCCGGAGACGATCTCGAAAGAGCAGGCATGATGGCCAAAAGGCGTGCGCGCCACCATCCGTCGCCCTGACGAGGAGGCGGGACCATGGCTCCGCGCATGGGGCGGCGTCGGCCCGTGGGCGTATGGGAGACTTGCGCTCGTCGCGGCTTTTCCTTTATAGTGCCGCGCTTTATCAGCCAGCGCTTTGGGCGAGGCGACCATGAAACCCGAAATCCATCCCGAGTACCGGACCATCACCGTGACCTGCGCGTGCGGAAACACCTTCCGGACCGGATCGACGCTCGGTCACGACCTGCAGGTCGAGGTCTGCTCCGTGTGCCACCCGTTCTACACGGGTAAGCAGAAGATCGTCGACAGCACCGGGCGCGTCGAGAAATTCCGCCAGAAGTACGGTCTGCGCAAGTAACCGGGGAGCCCGCTCATGGCCGAGGACTTGCGCGATCGGGCGCTGTCGTATCACGCGTCCTCGCCCCCCGGAAAGATCGCCGTTATCCCCACCAAGCCCTGCGATACCCAAAACGATCTGGCCCTCGCCTACACCCCGGGCGTGGCCGAGCCCGTGCGCGCGATCTGTGCCGACCCCGCCAACGCCTACCGGTATAGCGACAAGGGCAATCTCGTGGCGGTGGTGAGCGACGGCACCGCCGTGCTGGGCCTCGGCAACGTCGGACCGCTCGCCGCGAAGCCGGTGCTCGAGGGCAAGGCGGTGTTGTTCAAGCGCTTCGCCGACATCGACGTCTTCGACCTCGAGGTGCAAGCCGCGAGCCCGCAACAGTTCATCGAGGTGGTCGCGGCTTTGGAACCGACGTTCGGGGGCATCAATATCGAGGACGTGGCGGCGCCGGCGTGCTTCGAGATCGAGAAGGCCTTGAGTGAGCGGCTGTCGATCCCGGTGTTCCATGACGACCAGCACGGCACGGCGGTGATCGTGTGCGCGGGGCTCTTGAACGCGCTCGAGATCCAGGGCAAGACGCTCGACGCGGTGCGCATCGTGTGTCTCGGGGCGGGTGCCGCGGGGCTGACGTCGATGCGGCTTTTGATGACCCTCGGCGCACGCCCCGAGGCCATCACCCTCGTCGACAGCCGCGGCGTGGTGCACTCGCAACGGACCGATTTGAACGACTACAAACGACCCTTCGCGCACGCGACGAGCGCGCGCACCCTGCGCGAGGTCATGAGCGGCGCCGATGTGTTCGTCGGGGTGTCGGCGGCGGATCTCGTGGATGCCGACATGGTGAAGAGCATGGCCCCGAAACCGATCGTGTTCGCGCTCGCGAACCCGGTCCCCGAGATCCTCCCGGAGGTCGCCCACGAGGCGCGCGCGGACCTCGTCATGGCGACCGGGCGTTCCGATTACCCGAACCAGATCAACAACGTCCTCGGTTTCCCCTTCATCTTTCGCGGGGCCTTGGACGTGCGCGCAACGCGCATCAACGAGGCCATGCAGCTCGGCGCCGTGCGCGCCCTGAGCGCGCTTGCGAAACTCCCGGTCCCCGCCGAGGTCTTGGCGGCGTATCGCCTGACGCAGCTTGCGTTCGGACCGGACTATCTCGTCCCCAAACCGCTCGACCCGCGCCTGCGCACCTTCGTGCCGCCGGCGGTGGCCCAGGCGGCGGTGGCAACGGGCGTCGCCCAGGCCCCCTACCCGGACCACTACCCGCCGCCGCCGGCGGACTGAAGCCCAGCATGCGCGTTTGGGTGTTCGGCAGGCCTCGAGACGCGCGCCGGGGGCTTCGGTCATGACCGGCCGGCCCCTCACGGTCCGGGATTGGGTCTTGTTCACGGAACGGCGCCTGATCGCATCCCGTGTCGGCTTCGGGCACGGGACCTGGGATGCGCGCGACGAGGCCGCCTGGCTCGTCTCGGCCGCGCTCCGCATCCCCCCGCAGACCCTCGGCGCGCACCTCTCCGAGCGGCTGTCAGGCCGTGCCCAGGCGCGCGCCCGCGCGCTCCTGCGTTCCCGCATCCGCACGCGCGCACCCTTGAGTTATCTCGTGCGCGAGGCGTGGTTCGCGGGGCTTTCGTTTTTCGTCGATCCGCGCGTGATCGTGCCGCGTTCGCTCATCGGGGAGTTCTTGCGTGCGGGCGACCCGCCGGTGCTCGCGCCTTCCGGCATCACGCGCATCCTGGACCTGTGCACCGGGAGCGGCGCGATCGCGATCGCCGCCGCGCGCCTGTGGCCCGGGGCGCGGGTGGATGCCGCCGACATCTCCCCGGAGGCACTCGCCGTGGCCGCCCGCAATGTCCGCCGCCACCGCCTCGGGCATCGCGTGCGCCTCATCCGCTCGGACCTGTTCGCGGCCCTATCGGGCGAACGCTACGACCTGATCCTCAGTAACCCGCCCTACGTGGCCGAGGACGAACTCGCGGACCTGCCGCGGGAATTCCAGTGGGAGCCGCGCCTCGCGTTGGCCGCGGGCCCCGAGGGGCTCGATTGCGTGCTGCCGATTCTCACGCGCGCCGCGCGCCACCTCACGGACACGGGCCGCCTGGTTCTGGAAGTGGGGGGTGCGCGCGCGGCACTCGAGTCGCATTACCCCGAAGCCCCGCTTTTGTGGCTCGCCTCGAATGATGACGAGTGCGTCGGTTACTGGCACAAGGAGGACTTGGCGGCCTTCGGGGCGTGAATCACGGGCGCGCGCAGGCCTTGAGCCACACGCCCGCGATCCGCTGGTGATCCGTGATGGTCCCGAACGGCGTCTTGACCACCACGTGTGAGATCCCGGCGAACCGCCGGCCGCCCGCGGACACGTCCAGGTGGGCCGCGATCGTCGCCTGGGCGGCGCGATGACCCGGGACCGGGATGCGGCAGCCCTCGCGCACCGTGATCCGCGGACCTCGCGCCTGCACCGGGCCGAGAAGGCGGCAGTCGCGCCCCTCCGCGCGCAACACCCGGCTCGCGAAATTCGAGCCTTCGAGACAGGTCGTGCGGTGCAAAAGCCCGACGGCCGTGTGCGCGCTCACACGCCATTCGCCCGGCATGAGCTTCACACGCGCCACCCCGAGGAGCGGGAGGCCCAGCCCCACGACCAACCAGGACAGGCGTTTTTTCATGGACTGCGGCCCCCGATACCCGTGCACGAGACCGACATGCTAGCCCGGGCCGCCACGAAAAGCGACTTTTGCGGGCGCCCGAAGCCCGCCTGGGCGCAGCGCCCGCGCCGACCGGTCATCGGGATCCGATGAGGGGGCTAGTGGTGCGCGGGTTGCGCATAAAGGTCCTCGATCGCCTCGCGATAGCGCGCCTCGACCTCCTGGCGGCGGACCTTCATCGTCGGGGTCAAGAGACCGTTTTCCACGGTCCAGGGGCCGGCGACCCGCAGCACATAACGGATCCGGGTATAGCCGGGGAAGGCGTGCAGGCGCGCGTTGGCGCGCGCCTGCAGATCCTCGAGATCGGCAAGCGGGCTCACTGCCACGAGCGCAAGCGCGCCGCGCCCCTCGCCGACCACGATCGCCTGCTCGAACACCGGGTCTTCGAGAATCGCCTGTTCGACATCCCCCGGCGCGACCTTCTCGCCGTTCGACAACACGATCACGTCCTTGGCGCGGCCGGTCAAATACAAGCGCCCGTCGCGTAGGTGCCCAAGGTCCCCGGTATGAAAATACCCCTCGCCGTCGATGACTTGCGCCGTGGCCTCGGGGTTGCGCCAATAGCCGGCCATCACGCTCGCTCCTTTCACGCACACCTCGCCCTCGGGAAACGCGAGCGCGAGCCCCGCGAGCGGGCGACCCACGGACTCGAGGTCGTGATCCGCCAGGCGGTTGCACGTGATGACGGGCGAAGTCTCGGTCAGCCCGTAACCCTGCACGAAGCGCAGCCCAAGGCCCGTAAAGGCCTTGAGGAGCGCCGGCGAAACGGCCGCGCCGCCCATGAAGACGTAGCTGAGACGCCCGCCCAGCTTCCGGCGCACCGCGCGCGCGACGAGGAGATCGGCGAATCCGGCGGCGATGCGCTTGAGCCCCCGCGCCCGCCCCTCGTACGCGGCGTACCCGAGGGCCTGCGCCCAGCCGAGGGCCCGCGCGCGCACGGGCGAGGCCGCGGCCTCCTCTTTCATGCGCGCGTAGCTGCGCTCGAACACCTTGGGCACGCTCACGAGCACCGTCGGGCGCGCCGCCCGCAGATCGGCGGCGAGTTCGCTGATGCCGCGCGAGAACACGGTGTGGGCGCCGATGGCCATGGCGGTGTACCCGCCGACCGTGCGCTCGAGCATGTGCGATAACGGCAGGAACGACAAAAATGTGTGGTCGCGTGCGGCCACCTCCGGGATCGCATCGAGCAAGGCCGCGACATTGCTCGTGATATTGGCGTGCGTCAGCATCACGCCCTTGGGACGCCCCGTGGTGCCGGAGGTGTAGACGATGGTCGCAAGCGTCGCGGCGTCATGCCCGGGCGGGGTCTCATCCCCGTCCTCGGGCATCCAATGCGCGAGCGACACGACGCCGGCAACCTCCTTCAGCGCCACGATGCCGCGCACGCCGCTCGCGAGGATCTCGGGGGCCACCGGGCGGTCCACGAACACGATCTGCACGCCGGCGTCACGCAAGCAATAAGCGGTGTTCTCGGGCCGGTCGTTGAAAAAGAGCGGCACCACGGTCAGCCCGAGCGAGAGGGCCGCGATGTCACAGAAGATCCACTCGGGGCTGTTGTAGGCACACACCCCGATGCGATCGCCCGGCTGGACCCCGCTCTTCAGGAGCCCGGCGCGCACGCGCGCGACCGTGCGCGCGGCCTCCGTCCAAGTAAAGTGCCGCCAGCCGTTGGGGCCTCGGTCCGAGTAGGCGCGCGCGTCGGGGCTTTGGGCGACGCGCGCCCGAAAGAGGCCGTCGATCGTCTGCGGGACCGGCGCGAGCGCGCTCATGGCGGCGTGAGCGGCCGGCGGGTGAAGAGGTCAGCCTGGCCCCAGGCCTCGTCGGGCGCGAAGCGCTCGCCCAGGCGCGCCTGCCAGTCGCTCAACCGGTGCGCGGCCTCCGCGGCGCCCAGGGATTCGGCGTAACCGAGGGGCCCGCCGCGAAACGGCGCAAAGCCCGTTCCGTACACGAGCCCGATGTCCGCGATGTCCGCATCCGGGACCACGCGCAACCGCACGCAGCGCGCGGCCTCGTTCACGAGCGGCAGGATCAGACGCTCGCCCATGCCCGCGGGCAACGGCGGGCGCCTGGGTGCAAACAGGCGCCGCTTGCGCGGATACACATAGAATCCCCGTCCGGATTTTTTGCCGAGCTCCCCGGCGCTCACCTTGCGCACCAGGAGATCCGGCGGCGTCAGGTTGAGCGGCCCGCTCAAGGTGCGCGCGACCGCGAGGCAGATATCGAGGCCGACGGTGTCGGCGAGCGCGATCGGCCCCATGGGCATGCCGAAGTCGACGGCCGCGCGGTCGATGTCCTCGAGCGCCACCCCCTCCTCCGCGAGCCGCACCGCCTCCAGAAGATAGGGCATGAGCGCGCGATTGACGAGAAACCCCGGCGCGCTGCGCACATCGATCGGCAGGCGCTCGAGGGCCACCGCGAAGGCCCGCGCCCGGGCGGCGGCCGGCGCCGCCGTGCAGTCGCCGCTGATGACCTCGACGAGCGGCATCTTGGCCACCGGATTGAAAAAGTGCAGGCCCACCAGCCGCTCCGGCGTCTTGAGGCCGGTCGCGAGATCGTCGAGGGGGATGCTCGAGGTATTGGTCGCGAGGAGCGCGCCCTCCGGCATGCGTTCCTCCAGGACGGCGAACAGCGCGCGCTTGGCATCGGCGTCCTCGATGATGGCCTCGACCACGAGATCGGCGTGCTTGAGGCCGTGTCCCTTGACGTCCGGCATCAAGCGGTCACGCGCCGCCACCGCCGCGCGCGGGCGCAATTTTTTCGCGAACAGCGCGTGCGCGCGCTTCACGGCGCGCGCGATGGCCTCCGGCTCGCGGTCCTGCAGGCTCACATGAAACCCCTTGAAGGCCGCCCAGGCGGCGATGTCCCCGCCCATGACCCCGGCACCCACGATGTGCACGTGGCGAACCCCGTGCGCGACCGTGCGCGCCTCGCGTTTGAGCTCATCGGACAATTCGAAAAGCCTCACCAAATGGCGGCTTGCGGGACTCACCAGGAGCTCGGCGCACGAGAGGGCCTCGGCCTCGAACGATCCCTGACGGGAGAAGAGCGACAACACTCGGCAGGGCGCCGGATAATGGTCGCAGCGCACGCGCGTGCGCAAGGTGCGTTTCAGGGCCGCGGCGAGGTAGGGTCGCACGAGCGGCGCCGACAACAGCGCGCGGTGCCAGGGCGGGCGCGCCTTCGGCGGGACGCGCTCCAGGAGCGCGCGCGCCGCGGCCATGAGATGGCGTTCGGGCACGCGCGCATCGACGAGCTTGAGCTTGTACGCGCGCGATGCCGAGAGCGTGCGCCCGCTCAGGATCAACGGCAAGGCCGGCAGGGCCCCGATCAAGGCCGGCAGGCGCACCGTGCCCCCGAAGCCCGGGTGGATGCCGAGCCGCACCTCCGGCAGACCCAGGACCGTGTCCTCGTCATCGCAGGCGACGCGATAGCTGCAGGCGAGCGCGAGTTCGAGCCCCCCGCCGAGACACGCCCCACGGATCGCCGCGACCGTGGGATAGGACAGCACCGCGAGTCTGCGCAACACGAGCTGGCCCGCGCGCGTGAGTTCGGCGGCGCGCGCGGCGTCGAGGATGCGCGGAAACTCGT
>DAHWKH010000183.1 GCA_027343725.1 Acidiferrobacteraceae bacterium | reverse complement strand
ACTCCACGAGCCCCGAGCCCTCGCGCATCGCCGGGGTGATGCCGATGAGCTTGCTGTCCTCGTGCGCCATGTCGCACAGCCATTCCCCGAAGACCTGCGTATAGGTCTTGCGGCTCGGTTTGACCTCCATTTTGCCGGTCAGCGGGTCAAACGGCGTGACCCCGTGATACACGCAGGGATCGCCCTCGGCCGGCGTGTACCCCTTGCCCTTGCGCGTCACCACGTGCAGGAAACGGGGTCCCGTGAGTCCACGCATGTTGCGTAACGTGGGCACCAGGCTCGCGAGGTCGTGGCCGTCGATGGGGCCTATGTAGTTGAAGCCGAGCTCCTCGAACAATGTGCCCGGCATGATGATGCCTTTCATGTGTTCTTCGATGCGTTTGGCGAACTGGAAGACCGGCCGCACCGTGCTTAAAACCGTCTTGCTGCCGCTGCGCACGCTCGTATAGGCACGCCCCGACAGGATGCGCGCGAGATAGTTCGACAAGGCGCCGACGTTCGGGGAGATCGACATGTCATTGTCGTTCAGGACCACGAGCAGGTTCGCGTCCATGTCGCCCGCGTTGTTGAGCGCCTCGAACGCGATGCCGGCGGTCAGCGCGCCGTCCCCTATGACCGCCACGATCTGCCTCTCGGGATGGCTGCGCGCCGCGGCCACGGCCATGCCGAGGGCGGCGCTGACCGAGGTACTCGAATGTCCGACGCCGAAGGTGTCGTAGGGGCTCTCGGCGCGCCGCGGGAAGCCCGAGAGCCCTCCGGCCTTGCGCAGCGTCGGCATCCGTTGCCGGCGCCCGGTCAGGATCTTGTGGGGGTAGGTCTGATGCCCCACGTCCCATACCAGCCGGTCCTCCGGCGTATCGAACACGTAATGCAGGGCGATCGTGAGCTCAACGGTGCCGAGGCCCGCGGCCAGGTGGCCGCCGGTCCGACTCACCGTCGCGATCAAGTAGTCGCGCAGCTCGTCTGCGAGTTGCGGCAGCCGGTCTTCCGGTAGGCGGCGCAAGTCCGCGGGGGAATTGACCGACTCCAGCAAAGGATAAGGGACAGTCTCCATTCTGATGGTCCCGCTTCTTAATGGTCCCGTTCGACGGCATGATGGGCGATAAAAGCCAGTACGTCTCCAGTATCGCCCAAAAAGCGCAGGCTGACGAGGGCTTCGTTATGGAGGGCGCGCGCCTTTTCGCGGGCGCCGGCCACGCCGAGCACCGAGGCGAAGGTCGCCTTGCCGGCGGCCGCGTCCGCCCCCACGGTCTTACCGACCACGAGCGCTTCGCCCTCCACGTCGAGCAAATCGTCGGCGATTTGAAAGGCAAGCCCGAGGGTCGCGCCGTAGGTGTCCAGTTCGGGCGCGACCGTGCCGCACGCGGCGAGCGCCCCCAGGCGCACGGCGGCGTGGATCAGGGCCCCGGTCTTGCGGGCGTGGCGGTCTTGAAGCGCCTCGAGGCTCGCGTCCGGGCCGGCCTTGAGGTCGAGCGCCTGACCTCCGGCCATACCCTGCGAGCCGGCCGCGCGCGCAAGCTCGGCCACCATCCCGATCCGCCGGTCCGGCTCCACCGGGGCGCTGGCCAGCACCGCGAAGGCTTCGGTCTGCAGGGCGTCGCCCACCAGCAGGGCGGTCGCTTCCCCGAAGGCCTTGTGGCAGCTCGGCTTGCCGCGCCGCATGTCGTCGTCATCCATGCACGGCAGGTCGTCATGGACGAGCGAATAGGCATGGATCAGTTCGACTGCGGCGGCGCCGTGATCGAGGGCGTCCAGGGTCCCGCCCAGGGCCACGCCGGTGGCGTAGACGAGGCAGGCACGCAGCCGCTTTCCGCCGCCGAGGCTTGCGTAACGCATCGCTTCATGGAGATCGTTCGGCGGCAGGCTCGCCGCCGGCAGACATTCGGCGAGAACCGTCTCGATGCGCGCGCGATAGTCTTTGAGGACGTCTTCGGACCCGCGGCTCACTCGCTACGATCATCCGGCTTGAGGGATTCCACGCGGTAGCTTCCGTTTTCGGCCACCAGCCGCTCGACGCGTTGCTCGGCTTCCTTGAGGCCGGCCTCGCACAGGCGCGACAACTCCATGCCGCGCTGAAAATTCTTCATAGCCTCTTCCAACGACTGTTGCCCGTTTTCCATCTGGCTCACGATGCTCTCGAGCTCCGCGAGCGCGGCTTCGAAGTCGGGAAGCGGTTTTGGCTCACTCACAGGCGGTCCTCGGTCTTCGCGTCACCCTACTGCAACGGGCCGCAAGCGTCAATTGTCGCACCCGCCCGCGCGTAGGGGTCGTTCCGCGCGCGTGATCATGTACAATGGCGCCATGGCGAACAGGAAACGACGCTACCGGCCGGAACGGATTCTGCGCATGGTCCCTTGGACCACCGCTCTTTGGGTCGCGCTCGCAGTCGGTCTGCTGTTCGCCGTGGCCTACGCAGCGCAATATTATAAGCTTCCACCCACCGAAGTCAGCGTCCTGCGGACCGTGATTGTCCTGATCGCGGGTTTCCGCGTGATCCGCGTCATCGAGCGCGCCATGAACGCGCATCGCGCGCGCAAGCTCGAGGCGGTGACGCGGGGAGAGGCCGGCACGGCGCTGTCCTGGCAGGACTCCGTGACCGGGGTTTATCTCGTGCGCCTGCTTCTGTACGCGGGCCTTGGGCTCATCACCATTTTCGTCGTCGGCGGGACCTTCAGCGGCTTTGTGGTGGGCGGCACCCTGTTGTCGGTGACCCTCGGCGTGGCCGGGCAATCGTTCTTCGCGAATTTCTTCGGCGGCCTTGCGGTCGCGCTCTTCAAACCGTTCGAGATCGGCGATCACGTCCAGATCATCGCTTGGCAGTTCCCCATGATGCCGGAGACCTATCCGCATCTGATGCGCGCCCAGGGCTACCGCGGCGTGATCCGCGACATCAATCTGTTCTATTCCGAGCTGCGCCTCGACGACGGGCAGCTGTTTCGCGTCCCGAACGGCATCGTCATCACGGCCGGCCTGATCCGCTCGCAGCCCGACGATTGGGCGCGCATCATCTTCCGCTTCGATGTCGTGATCCCGGACGATGCCGGCGCCCTCCTGCGCGAGTTGCAGAACGCGGCCGCCAGTCATTTCCGCCCGCGGCCCGAGGAACCGCCGCCGTCGCCGACGCCCGGGACGCCCGAAGCGGCGGCGGAGGCGGCCAAGGCCGCGCCGCCTTTCGGATGGGACCCGCCGCGGGTCCTGGTGATCGACATCTCGCCGACGGCCATGAGCATCGAGGTGCAAGGGTCCGTCCCCCAGCGCCTGCGGGACCGCGCCAAGGCGGATTTCTTCACCGAGGTCCTGCCCGTCGTCCACCCCGTGAAACCCGCCTGAGGCGCGCGCCGGCGGATCGCAATCTGCTGAGGAACTCTCTACTATGAACCTTGATCGGGTCGGGCCGGGGGAGAAGGCCCCGGGTGACGTCAATGTCATCGTCGAAATCCCGGCTCACGGGCCCCCCGTGAAATACGAGATGGACAAGGAAACGGGCGCCATGTTCGTCGACCGCTTCATGAACACGGCGATGCATTATCCCTGCAATTACGGATACGTGCCGCACACGCTCTCGGAGGATGGGGACCCGGTCGATGTCCTGGTCATCACCCCGGTGCCGCTCATCAGCGGGTCGGTGATATCCTGCCGGCCCGTCGCCATGCTGCAGATGACGGACGAAGCGGGCCCCGATACGAAGATTCTGGCGGTGCCGTCCGATCGCTTGTGCACCGCCTATCGACATTATCGCGCCCTCAAGGATCTGCCTCGCGGACTCCTCGATCAGATCGGCCATTTCTTCGCGCACTACAAGGACCTCGAGGAGGGCAAATGGGTGCGCGTCGAGGGTTGGGTCGATGGCGAGCGGGTGGATACCGAGATCCTGAACGGCATTGAGCGCTACCGGGCATCGCGCAAAAAGCCGCACTTCTAAACCCGCGAGCGGACACGACATGGCGGGAGCTCGGGATTCCATCCGGAAACGAGCCTGAAGGGGGCGGGACACGCCGCCTCGGGCGCCCGGGAGGAGGGGAGATGATCGAAACGAAGCCTGTGATCGCCGCCGATGTTCCATCACGGACGCGCGCATCCCATTATCCGGAGCCGTTTGCCGCAGTCGTCGCGGGTCGGGCAAAGCAGGCCTTGGGCGATGTGTTCCGGTTGACCCATTTCGGCGTGAACCGTACGACCCTCAAGCCCGGCGCGCAGTCCGCGCTGCGTCACTGGCATACGATCCAGGATGAGTTCATCTACATTCTGTCGGGTTGCCCGACGCTTGTGACCGATGCCGGCGAGACGACGCTTGAGCCTGGTATATGCATGGGCTTCCCGGGTGCCCGGGCCGACGGCCACCATCTGGTGAACCGCACCATGCAGGACGTCATTTATCTGGAGATCGGGGACCGGCTAGCGGGTGATGCCGTATCCTATCCGGATGACGACCTCAAGGCCGTCCTCACGCCGGAGGGGACGTGGGTCTTCCAACATCGCGATGGCAGGCCCTACTAGATCCTTCATCCACGCGTGGCCGTCTTCGGCTCAGGCACTACACCCAGCGCCTGGCAGAAATCCTCTTGATGAAGGCGTTGCCGGTGCCCTCGGGTATCGATCAGCGGGTCGTCGCGTTCCACCAGCAGAAACGAGCGATCCAACACGTGATGAATTGTTGTTTTCGCGGGTTTGAGCTGCATAGCCGCGGCCAGTGCCATGCAGAATCCCTCGTTGATCACGCTGTCTTCAACAGCGTGAATGGCGGGTTTCAAGATGTGGGAGCTCGGCACGCCATTGAGAGGCAGCCCGATGCGCGCACCGTCGAACACCACGGGGAGTTTGTCTTGCGCTCCAGCCAAGGAAAGCTGCAGGCCGTCTTTACCTGCCAGCATAGGTCGGCGCGGCAATTCATTCAGGATGGCAATGAGCTCGCCGTCACTCAGCCATTGAATATCATCGTTGCGGGTTGGATCAGGCAAAGCCTGTCCCGGCTGAAGGAACGTGACGGCCCCGGCGCATTCCCCGCCAATGTCGTCCAGCAGCGCAAAGTCGCTTTGGTCGGACACCTGGAACTGCCTGGCAATCAGGTGGCGCATCCGCCCTTCAGGCAGCAGACCGGCAAAGAATGGTCGCGTTTTACGATCGTCGAACGGCTCCGCTTGCAGAGGCAGCGAGGCCGACAAGGCGGCCGCGCCCTGCTGCGACAGCCAGTCACGTGTGTAGCAAAAGTTCAGGCATCCATTGACCAGGGCCAGCGTGCCGACATGATCGGCGAAAAGCCAGATTTCCAGCTCATGTGCCATGGTCGTCAGCTTCACGTCGAGCGTCGGCTACCACAGATGGCAATCCACTCAACTGGATATCACCACCGAGGGCATCATTGACTCGCAGCACGTTTTCCAGTCGCAGGGCGGGTTTGCCTGCTTCACCCGTTTGGGAAATTATCAGCCGCAACTGGGCTGTGTGCCAGCGATATTTCCCGATCGGGAATGCTGCGCGCGCTGGGAGGATACGGCGGACAATCGCCGCATAAAGTGCGGTGAATGTCTTGCTTATGCGGAGAATGAGGCCCATAATCTCCGCATGAAAAGCGGTGATAACAAATACATCTGGCAGATCAATGACTGGCCGAACTGGCACTTCGACTTGGCCATGCTTGCCGGTCCCCTGGCCGACGTCAGCCGTACCCAAGGCTTGCTGATGGGGCGCTTGGCTGACGTCGGCATGGCCTTGCGCGACCAAGCGAGTCTCTCGGCGCTCACCGAGGACGTGGTCAAGACCAGCGAAATCGAGGGCGAGCGGCTCGACGTCGAGTCCGTGCGATCAAGCGTCGCTCGTCGCCTGGGTGTGGATATCGGCGCGCTGGCGCCGGTGGACCGGCAGGTCGAAGGCGTGGTCGAGATGGTGCTCAACGCCACGGTCCATTGCGCGGCCCCGGTCACCCGGGATCGCTTGTTCGGTTGGCATGCCGCGCTTTTTCCCACCGGCTACTCTGGCCTCTCCAAGATCAAGGTCGGCGGCTGGCGAGACGATGCCAGCGGTCCGATGCAGGTGGTTTCCGGTCCCATTGGCCGTCAGCGCGTACATTTCGAAGCCCCTCCAGCCGATCGCCTGGAGGCCGAGACGAGCCGCTTTCTCGACTGGATCAATGGCGAGACCGGCGAACCGCCACTCGTCAAGGCGGGGCTCGCCCATCTATGGTTCGTCACCCTGCACCCGTTCGACGACGGTAACGGCCGCGTCGCCCGCGCCATCGGCGACCTGCTGCTGGCGCGCGTTGACGGCAGCCCGCAGCGCTTCTACAGCCTCTCGGCGCAGATCCAACGGCAACGCAAGGCATACTACGACATCCTGGAGCGCACCCAGAAAGGCACCCTCGATGTCACCGGGTGGCTCACCTGGTTCCTCGACGCCTTGCACCGTGCGGTCGACCAATCCCAGCACACCCTCGATGCGGTGCTGGCCAAGGCGCGTTTCTGGCAGCGCTTTGCCGGTATGCCGATGAACGAGCGCCAGGTAAAGCTGCTCAACCGGTTGCTCGACGGCTTCGAAGGGAAGCTCACCACCAGCAAGTGGGCGGCCATCGCCAAGTGCTCGCCGGATACCGCCCTGCGTGACATCAATGAACTTCTGGCCCGCGGCGCATTGCGCAAATCCGCCGCGGGCGGGCGTAGCACCAGCTACGAATTGAACGAGCCGCCGGTGGCGTGAATGCCTCTCGGAACGACTTGGCCCCCGGCCGAACAGCGCCTTCATGGACGCCTGCCCCCTCATTCGAAAGAAGACCATAGGGAAGCGGTTCCTCTCAACCAGAAGCAAACCCGCTGGGGTGCCAGTGCGGCCACGCCGGGAAGCTGGCGAGCGAGGGGGATCGGGCCCAAGTTCCTGAAGCTCTGCGGCCGGGTTCTCTACCACCAGGTTGATATCGAAGCCTACGAGACGTCGTGCCGGGCGACCCCGACCAAGAGTCGTGGCGCGAGGGTCAGCGCAGGGTCCGCATGGACCCGAACGACACGAGCCTCCTCGCCACCCAGGCCCTGGACCGCGCCGTGGGCCCGCGGCCGAAGTCCGCAAGGCTTCCACCCGGGTACCTCCCACGACCACGCGGGAACCGGCGCGAGCGGTCAAGAAAAAAGGTCAACCGGGAACGATTGACCTTTGGGTATTGGTGGTAGGGTGACCGCGTCTACTTTCCGGGGCCCGTTCAATTCCCGAAACGGGGATTGAACGCACGTCCCGCAGTTGTCAGCGCAGACCGTACCAGACCCCCCGGCCACTGCCGTGCTGATCAAGCGTGCCGCGCTCGACCAGCGCCCGGAAGTGTTGCTTGAGCGTGTTGCGGCTGGCGCCGGTCAGCCTGATGGCCTTGCCGATGGTGACGCGGCCATGCTCGCGGGCGAACTCGACGATCTGTAGCTGCAGTTCGGGCATGACGGCCAGCACGATCTTCTCGCGTTCTACCTTTTTTTCGAGGCGCCGCACCTGCTCGGCCAGCGAGCGCAGGAAGAACACCAGCCACGGCTGCCAGTTCGGCGACTCGGTGCGGATCGTGCCCTGTGTCTGCCGCAAGGCCAGGTAGTATGCCTCCTTGCTCTGCTCGACTACGCTTTCCAACGAGCTGTAGGGTACATAGGCATAACCAGCCTGCAGGAGCAGCTGGGTGGTCAGCACACGGGAGAGCCGCCCGTTGCCATCCTGGAAGGGATGGATCTCAAGAAACACGACGATGCAGAGGGCGATGATCAGCAGCGGATGCAACCGGGCCCCTTCGCGTTCCTGGTTCACCCAGGCCACCAGTTCCGTCATCAGGCGGGGCGTGTCGAACGGCGACGCTGTCTGGAACACGATGCCGATCTGCGCGCCGGTCTCGTCGAAGGCGGCGACGCTATTCGAGCTGGTCTTGTAGTT
>DAHWKH010000145.1 GCA_027343725.1 Acidiferrobacteraceae bacterium | reverse complement strand
CTCACGTGGCTTTCGGGCTTCACTGACATGATCAATCCTCGAGAAAGGGCAGTCCTTACTGATAGTGACCGGATGCGGCTTTCAGCAAATGGTAGGCCACCAGCAACTGCGTTAGGGCCAGCGGATGGGACTTCAATCGCTCGCCGGTCGTGCCGGTGATCTCGCCGATTCCGTCGTGGCGCAAGTGATGGTGCTCGCCCGGGATGTGCTTCCAGAGCAGGTCCTCGAGGCGCTTGGCCTTCTCGTCGCTGATGCGGCCGTCGATCTCCAGACGATCCACGGGCAGTCCCATATCGCGATCGAGCTCCATATGTATCCCGTTTTTGCCTCCCTCCTCAAGCACATCGGACAAATCCGGATGCGGCAGGGTGGGGCGCAGGACGAGCGAGGCGTTCAGATGGCTGCCGGTCTCTTCCTGATCGGTCGCGGGCGGCCAGAAGCAGACCACCATGTCAGCCCATTTGCGCTGCGGCCGGATGAACGCCTCCGAATCGGGCTCGCGCAGCGTCATTTCCTTCTTCACGGCCTCGGCCGTATGGCCGCGCTTTTGGGTGTCACGGCGCATTTTCCAACGAAACCGCAGGTCTTCCGGCGGCGCCAGGTAGAGCTTCACGTCGTAGGCATCGCGCATGGCCTTGCTCGAAAAGCCGAGCAGCCCCTCGACCACGATGAAGTCTTTCGCCTCCACGTAGGACGGCGGATCGAAATCCCCGGTGGCGTGGTTATAATGCGGTTTCAGGATCGGCTTGCCATCCTTCAGCAAATGCAGATGCTGCTCGATGATATCCATGTAATTGCAATCGGGGTGCAGCGCCGTCAGATTGCGCTTCGCGCGCTCCGTACGGTTGTACTTGTGGTAGTCGTCGGTGCAGATGATCGTGCACCGGTCCTCGCCGATCACCTGAGCGATACCGCGCGTAATCGTGGTCTTTCCGGCCGCCGAATCACCGACGATCCCCAACAGGATCGGTCTCTTTTGCATCACACTGCTCCTCGATCAGGCCGGTCCCAGGGCGCGCCCTGCCCCTGCCCCACCCATCATTTGCGTTTAGTCGTATCGCCCCAACGGAGCCGCCTTACCGCCAACAAAAAATCCCCTTGGTGGCCACATCTCACACCAAAGGGATACATGACTCCCCGCCGCGGATGGCCCGCAACGAACCCAACCACACAAGAGTCGCGTATTTTCCCTCACCTGATACCCGTTCGGCAATAGCCGGGCCCGAAATCGCTAGGCGCCGCCCACCCAATCCCGCCACGCGGCGTACAGGCCCCCGCTGCTCGCGGCGAGCACCGAGCACGGGTCTAAGCGATCGTAACGGATGGGCGACCCGTCGCAGGCCGTCGCCCGGCCGCCCGCCTGCTCGAGGATGAGGCTGCCCGCGGCATAATCCCAAAGCTTCTGCCCGCCGTGAAGGCACACCTGGACCCGTCCGAGCGCAAGCCAGCACCAATCGAGCGCGCAGGCACCGAAGCTGCGCTGCGAGGCGTACGGGGGCTTGGCGCCGAGGCGGGCCGCAAGCTCGGGGGCCAGGCGCTTGAAATCCACGGCCGCCACCGAGCGCGCGAGCGATCCCGCGTCCGTCGCGCGCAAGTCCGCCCCATTCAACCACGCCCCGACCCCGCTCACGGCGCTGAAACACTCCTCGCGCAGCGGGTCGTAGACGAGCCCGAGGAGCGGCTGACCGTTGCGCAAAAACGCGAGCGACACCGCAAAAAACGGCAGCCCGTTGACGAAATTCGTGGTCCCGTCCAGGGGATCGAGACACCAGACGCCGGCGCGCGAGGACAAGGCCGCGCGCTGCTCGGCCTCTCCCATCTCCTCGCCCAATACCGGGATCTGCGGCCAGCGGGCGTAAAGCCCGTCGACGAGCCGCGCCTGCATGCCGATATCGGCCGCCGTCACGAGGCTCCCGTCGCCCTTGACGCGCGAATGCCCCGCGCCGAAGCGCGGCAACAGCTCCGCGCGCGCCGAGGCGCGCACGAGCTGCTCGAGAACCGGCAACGCGGAACGCGCGTCAAGATCCGCGGGGACCGCCTTGGCCCTCACGCGCGCACGTCCTCCTTCCACTTGATCGAGCAACCGATGCTCGGGATCTGGTCTTGCGGGCCCTGTCCCGTGCGCGCCACCTCACGCATGGCCTCGAACAGTTCACGGCGCGCCCCCGGCACGGGCTCCTTGCGGCTCGCGTCCAGGCGCCCGCGGTACTGCAAACGCAGATCGGCATTATAGCCGAAGAAATCGGGCGTGCAGACCGCCCCGTAGCGCCGCGCCACCTCCTGCGTCTCGTCGTAGAGGTAAGGGAACGGAAAACGCTCCTCGCGCGCGATGCGCCTCATGTTCTCGAACGAGTCCTCGGGATAATCCGTCGGGTCGTTCGACATGATGGCGACCGAACCGATACCGAGGTCGCGCAATTCCGCCGTGGTCGCGACGAGCCGGTCGCGGATGGCCTTCACGTACGGGCAATGGTTGCAGATGAACATCACCAGAAGTCCGCGCTCCCCGCGCACGTCCGCCAATCCGAGCACGCGGTCCTCCGTCGATCGGAGCGCGAAATCGGGCGCCGGGCGCCCAAAGTCACAAACGGGGGTCTCAGTGCTGACCATAGCGCCTCACACGTCTTTCCTTACGGGCCGTGCATTATGTCACACCCCGAGCACTCCCTGTCTATACTGGGTAACGGGACGTTGGTCGCACGAGCGGAAGCGACCGACCTAACAATCAAAGGGGGGATCTATGACCAAGGGACGTCAAGCCGCGGCGCGCGCCGCACTCGGGATCATGGCCTTGCTCGCGGCCTGCGCGGCCTGCGCCCGGCCGCTCAAGCTCGCGGTTCAGCCGATCCTGAGCGAGCAGGCGACCCGGCGCGCGTTCACCCCGCTCGCGCGCTATATCGGGCACATCATGGGCCGCCATTGCGTGGTCGCCGTGAGCCCGAATTTTTTGGCGTACTGGCAAAACATGCGCCGCCCGCACAACTACGCGTTCGTGCTCGACGCCGCGCATTTCACGGACTTCCGCCTCACCCACATGGGCTACCACCTGCTCGTCCGCGAGCCCGGCACGCAATCCTATAGCCTCGTCG
>DAHWKH010000168.1 GCA_027343725.1 Acidiferrobacteraceae bacterium | reverse complement strand
CCGGCCGTCCTTCTGGCCGGGATCGCGCTCGGATGGTCGATGCGCGCCGTCTGGACTCCGGTCGCGCAACCCGCCCCGATACCCGTGCTCGCGCGCGCTACCAACCCCGTCACCAAGGTGTTGTTCCACCTCGACAACGGCGGTCGGGCCGACATGCGCCAAGTGCTGGAGGAGGCGCACCACCTCCTGGCCCGGTATCAGGTCGAACACAAAGCCGCCAAGGTCGAGATCTTGGCCGACGGGCCGGGGCTTGCCCTGCTGCGCGCCCACACCTCCCCTTATGCCGCGCGGATCGCGGCCCTCAAGGCGGCCTACCCCAATTTGATCTTTGCCGCCTGCCAGGACACGATACGGCGCCTGGAGCGGCGTCACGGCATCCACCCCCATCTCCTGCCGCAGGCGATCGTGGTGCCATCGGCGATCGCCGAGATCGTTCACCTGCAGCATCACGGCTGGACCTATATCCGTGTATAGGGCCGGGAAACCGGCCCGCGGATGGCGCGCCGCGATCCTGAGTCTCGCGGCGGGGGCTGCTTTCGCGCACACCTTCGTGTATGTCGCGAACTACAACAACAGCACGATCGGCCAGTTCCGGGAGCAGCGCAACGGCGATCTGGTCGCGCGCGGCAGCGTCGCAACGCCCACCGGACCCGAGTCGATAACCGCCGACACCCAGGGCTTCATCCTCACGGCCGACAGCCTCGCCCACGCGGTCAGCGCTTATCGGATCGGCCCCCGGGGTCGTCTTGCGCGAACCGCCGTCGTGGGAGAGAACGCCGCCGCCAACCCCTTCAGCGTCACGTCAAGCCCCGGCGGGCGCTTCGTCTACGTGGCCAATAGCGGCGATGGGCGCGTCGCGATCTTGCATCTGCATCCCCGTTCAGGGGCCCTCACGCGCGACGGGAGCGTCTCGGAGGGCGCCGCCAGCCGCCCCTACGCGGTCGCGATCAGTCCGAACGGGCGCCTGGCCTACGTCGCCAATTTCGGCAACGACACCATCGGCATGTATGCGCGCCGCCCCGGCCACGGCGGTTTGACGCGGCTCGGGATGTTTCACGAGCCGAAGGGCGATGGCCCCTACGGGCTTGCCATCGGCCCTGACGGGCGCTTCCTCTACGTGGCCGGCTTTCGCGCCAACGTCGTGCTGGTGCTCGCGATCGGGCGGCACGGCCACCTGCACCTGCGCTCACAAACCGTCGAGCCGTTCGACCACCACCCGGACTCGCTCGTCATCGACCCGAGCGGACGCTACCTGTTCGTGGCCAACACCAGCGCGAACGACGTGACCGTGTTTCGCATCGACCAGCGTACCGGCAGGCTCACGCGCGTCACGCACGTCACGGCCGGCAGTTATCCCTTCTCGCTCACCCTGGATGTGGCCGCGCGCTTCGTCTACGCCGTGAACTTCGGCAACAGCACCATCAGCCGGTATCGGCTGGATCACCGGACGGGCCTCCTCAAACCCCTCGGGTCGACCGCCGAGGTCTCGTACGCGGACCCTTACAGCATCACCGCGGTCACGCTCCCAAGCGCTGCCGGAAAACCGCTCAGGACGCCGGCCTCGGTATTCCGCCGCCGCGCAAAAACACGAGGTAGTCGGCCATGATGCGCGCGTGATCGAAGACCAGCGGGATCGCGCCGTGGGCCGCATCGGAGGCCGCGACCACGGAGCAGGCCGCGGCGTCATCGCCTGCGACCGGCTGGCCGGCGGCGCTTGCGACGTAGACGACAGACACGGTGTGCCCGCGCGGGTCCCGCCGCGGGTCCGAATAGCAGCCGAGCAGGGCCTCGAGCGTCACGGTGAGGCCCGTCTCCTCATAGGCCTCGCGGCGCGCGGCGTCCTCCACGCGCTCCCCGATATCCACAAAGCCCCCTGGCAGGGCGAAGCCCAGGGGCGGGTGGCGGCGCGCGATCACCACCACGCGCCCGGGGTCATCCGCCGGACGAATCACGATGTCGACCGTCAACCGGGGGGTCTTGGGTGCGCTCATGGCCGGGACCGGGATCTGCTACAATAAGACATGGATCAGATTACCGCTCCGTTCGGTCAAGTGATAGAAATCCGTCAGATCCTCCATGATAGCGGCGTACGCCTGTTACGCGTTATCATCCGCGACGGCGGGAAATACTTTACACTGGAACTCGACCCCGCGTCCGCGTACGCCTGGGGCAACCAAATGGTCGAGTGGGCGCGGAATTACGACCCAGGATAGGACCCGGGGTCGGGCCCGTATCAGGGGCCCTGGACGGCCGGCAAAGCGGGTGCTTTACTCGGCGACAATCGCTGCGATTTGAGGGGATACGCCATGTTCGAAGGTCTCGTTGTCTTGCCCTGGTGGGGTTATGTCCTGGTCACGCTCGTGCTCACGCACATCACGATCGTTTCGGTCACGCTCTACCTGCACCGGCATCAGACGCATCGCGCCCTGGACATTCACCCGGTGGTCGCCCATGGCTTTCGCTTCTGGCTGTGGCTCACGACCGGCATGGTGACCAAGCAGTGGGTCGCGATCCATCGCAAACACCACGCCCGCTGCGAGACGGAGGAAGACCCCCACAGCCCGCAGATCCTGGGGCTGCGCAAGGTCTTGTGGCAGGGCGCCGAACTCTATCGCCAGGAGAGCAAGAACCAGGACACGCTCGCGAAATTCGGCCACAACACGCCGGATGACTGGCTCGAGCGTAACGTTTACACACCTTACAGCGGGAGCGGCGTCGTTCTCATGCTCCTGATCGACCTTGTGTGCTTCGGGGCCGTCGGCCTGACGATCTGGGCCGTGCAGATGATCTGGATCCCCTTCTTCGCCGCCGGCGTGATCAACGGGGTCGGCCACTATTACGGCTACCGCAACTTCGAATGCCCGGACGCCGCCACCAACATCGTTCCGTTCGGCCTTCTGATCGGCGGCGAGGAGCTCCACAACAATCACCACACCTACGCGAGTTCCGCCAAGTTTTCCTGCAAACCTTGGGAATTCGATATCGGCTGGGGCTATATCCGCGCGCTGGCCGCCTTGCGACTGGCGACCGTGAAGAAGGTCGCGCCCACGCCGGCTTATACCCCGGCCGCGAAAGAGGTCTGCGACCTCGATACCGCGAAGGCCGTGATCCACCACCGCTTCCAGATCATGGCCCGGTTCGCCCGCGAGGTCCTGCACACCGTGCATGCGGAAGAGTTGCGCAAGGCGGCCGCCGAAAACAGCCACATGGTCGCGCTCCTGAAGCGCGGCCGGCGTTTAATGGTGCGCGAAAAGACCTTGATGGGCGAGGCCGATCACCAGAAGCTCCAGGAGATCTTCGCAGTCAACAGCACCCTGCATACCGTCTACACCATGAAAGAGCGCCTGCAAGACGTGTGGCGGCGCTCGGCCGCGACCCAGGACCAATTGGTCCTGGCGCTGCAGGACTGGTGCCACCAGGCCGAGGCCACCGGCATCCAGGCCCTGCGCGAGTTCTCAACGATCCTGCGCACCTACGCCCTGAACCCGGCCAACGCGTAAGGCTCGGGGCGCGATGCCCTCAGCCGCGGGCGGCCGCTTGCGCCAGACGCCGGTGCAGGGGGCTCGTGCGGGGGAAATGGGCGCGTAGGAACTCCATCTGGTCGGCCAGCACCCGCCGTCCCTGCAAATACACATACTCCGCATGGGTCGGTACGAACGGCACCGCCAGGAGGGCCATGCCGGCCTCCTCGGGCGTGCGGCCGGCTTTGTGATTGTTGCATCGCTTGCAGGCGGTCACGACGTTGGGCCAGGCATCGCCGCCCCCGCGGCTCAACGGCGTGACGTGGTCGCGGGAGAGTTCCCGCGTCGGGAACCGCTCGCCGCAATAGAGGCACAAGTGGGCATCGCGGGCGAACAAGGCGGGGTTGCTGAGCGGTGGCACGTAGACGTCGCGCTGGCGCGTCAAACGCGTGTTCTCGCCGTAGGTCGCGACGATCGAATTGACGTCCACGACACTGCGCCGCCCGGTGACGGCGTTATAGCCCCCATGGACACGGTAGAGCAGGATGCCGCAGGTATAGGCCACCTGCCCCAAATGCGCGATCCGCACCGCTTCCCGGTAATCGATCCATTCGAGCGGCATCCCGGCCGCGTCCGTGCGCAGCACTTGTTGCGTGAGAGGATACATAGCCACCTTGGCGGGACCCCCCGCCTGCGAACGCGATAGCCCTCATCGGGGAGGGCGCTGCTAATATACCGAGCGCGCGCCGCAGCGACAAGCCTGGCGGCCTATCGCCTGGGATACGGGGGAGCCGGGATACCCGGCCTGGGCAAGGCGACCGAGAGGCTTACTTGATCTTCGCCTCGCGATAGATCACATGTTTGCGGACCACCGGATCGAACTTCTTGATCTCGAACTTCTCGGTCATGGTGCGCTTGTTTTTGGTGGTGGTGTAAAAATGTCCGGTGTCGGCGCTGGACACGAGCTTGATCTTATCCCGCATAAAACCCCCTAAACGGCCTCGCCGCGCGCACGCATCTCCGCCAATACGACGTCGATGCCCTTCTTGTCGATGGTGCGCAAGGCATGGTGGGTCAAACGCAGCCGCACCCAGCGCTTCTCGCTTTCCACCCACAAGCGGCGGTAATGCAGATTCGGCAAAAACCGGCGGCGGGTTTTGTTATTGGCATGCGAGACGTTGTTGCCGCTCACGGGCCGCTTGCCGCTGACCTGACAGACTTTGGACATGGGAACCCCCCAATGAATCGCGCGATTTTGCCACAGCGGGCCGCCGCTGCCAATCCCCACAGGCCCTCCCGCGTCACGGGGGCCCGGACTCGCACTTTCAGCCGATAACGCAGACCCGCCTCCGCCCGATAAGGTAGCGGACGGCCCTACGGCCCGACCGCCCAGGAGGAGACATGACCGCGGATCCCCATCTTCGCCCCTGCATCATCCACGTCGACGGCCACGATATCGCCTCCTTCGTCGGCCAGAATCTGCTCGATGCGCTGGACCGCAGCGACCATTACGTGCCCCATTTGTGCTACAACCCCGCGCTCGGCCCGCTCAAGACCTGCGACACCTGTTTCGTGACGATCGACGGCACGCTCACGCGGGCTTGTACCGTGACGGCCCGCGACGGGCTGACGGTCGGCACAAGCGATCCCGAATCGACCGCGGCGCGCAGTGAAGGGATGGCGCGGATTCTCGAAAAACACGAGCTCTACTGTACGGTCTGCGACAACAACAACGGCGATTGCGAGATCCACGACGCGGTCGACCGCCTGTCCATGCGCCACCAGCGTTATGCGTTTCGGGCCAAGCCCTACAGCGCGGATCGTTCCAACCCGTTCTACACCTACGACCCCCACCAATGCATTCTGTGCGGCCGCTGCGTCGAGGCCTGCCAGGACATCCAGGTCAACGAGACCCTGAGCATCCGCTGGGAGGACGAGCAACCGCGGGTCCTATGGGACGGCGGCGTGCCCATCAACGAGTCGAGTTGCGTCTCCTGCGGGCATTGCGTGACCGTGTGTCCGTGCAACGCCCTCATGGAGAATACCCTGCTCGGGCGCGCGGGCCCGTTCACCAACTGGCCCGCGCCGCTCAAGCGCGAGATGATCGACTTCATCAAGGCGATCGAGCCCGCCACGAGCTTTGTCCCGATCACGGCCATCTCCAAGATGGATCAATGCCTGCGCCACACCGAGCAAAAGGTCACGAAAAGCGTGTGCACGTTCTGCGGCGTCGGCTGCTCCTTCGATGTCTGGACGCGCGGCCGGCAGATCCTCAAGATCCAGCCAGGCGAAGGTCCGGCCAACGGGATTTCGACGTGCATCAAGGGCAAATTCGGCTGGGACTTCCTGAACAGCAAGGATCGCCTGGTCAAACCCCTGATCCGCACCGGGAGTTCGTTCCGCGAGGCCGAATGGGACGAGGCCTATACCCTCATCCACGAGCGCCTGAGCGCGCTCAAGGCCAGCGACGGCCCGGACGCGCTCGGCTTCATCGCGAGCAGCAAGGGCTCGAACGAAGAGGCCTACCTGGCGCAGAAATTCGCGCGCGCCGTCATCGGCACGAATAACATCGACTGCACCTCCCGATACTGCCAAAGCCCGGCCACCAAGGGCCTCGAGCGGACCGTCGGCTACGCGGGCGACTCGGGCACCATGCAGGATATCGAGGAGGCGGGCCTTGTGCTCCTCATCGGCAGCAACACCTCCGATAGCCACCCGGTGCTCGCAAGCCGCATCAAACGCCGCCACAAACGCGGGGATTTGAAAATGGTGGTGGTCGACCTCCTGCGCCACGAGATGGCCGAGCGCGCGGACCTCTTCCTGCGCCCGCGCCCCGGAACGGACTTCGTGTGGTTATCGGCGCTATCCCGCCATATTCTGGAAGAGGGTCGCGAGGACCGCGCGTTTCTCGAGGCGCGCGTGAAGAATCTCGCGGCCTACCGCAAGTCCCTGGCACCGTTCACGCTCGCCTACGCGCAAGAGGTCACGGGCATCGCCGAGGCCGACCTCAGGCGCCTTGCCGACATGATCGTCTCGGCCCCGGGCGTCTGCGCCCTCTGGGCGATGGGCGTCACGCAGCGCACCACGGGCAGCGATACCTCGACGGCGATTTCCAATCTGCTCCTCATCACCGGCAACTACGGCCGCAAGGGGTCCGGCGCCTATCCCTTGCGCGGCCACAACAACGTCCAGGGGGCGGGCGACTTCGGCGCGCTCAGCAAACAGCTGCCGGGATACCAGAAGGTCGCGGACCCCAAGGCGCGCGCCCATGTCGGGCGGGCCTGGGGGGTCGAACTGCCGGCCAAGCCCGGCCTCAACAACCACTCGATGATCGAGGCCATCGATAAAGGGACGTTGAAGGCCATGTACATCATCGGCGAGGACAGCGCGGTCGTCGATTCCCATACCGCGCATACGCAAGCGGCGCTCGGGAAACTCGATTTCCTAATCGTGCAGGACATCTTCATGACCACGACGGCCCAGTTTGCCGATGTCATCCTGCCCGGGTGCCCGAATTTCGAGAAGGAAGGCACGTTCGTCAACACCGAACGGCGCTTTCAGCGCTTCGAACCGGTCATGCCCCCGCTTGGGGACGCCAAACCGGACTGGCTTATCTTGTGCGAGCTCGCCCAGCGGTTTGGCCACAAATGGGATTACCGGGGCCCGGCCGAGATCCTGTCGGAAGCCGCGCGCGTCGCGCCGCTCTTCGCCGGTGCGACCTACGACCGCCTCACGGGTTATCAATCCGTGTGCTGGCCCATCAACGCCGAAGGGCACTACGAGACGCTACTCTACACCAAGGTCTTCCATACCGAGGACGGCAAGGCGCAACTCTACCCCATGGAGTGGAAACCGCCGGTCGAACAACCCGACCGGGAATACGATCTCGTGCTCAACAACGGCCGCGTTCTCGAGCATTTCCAGGAAGGCAATTTGACGGCGCGCGTACCGGGAATCGTGTCGAAAGTCCCGGAATACTATGTCGAGATCTCCGAGGCCCTCGCGTCCGAATTGGGCATTAGTACCGGCGCGCTCGTGCGCCTGACGTCGCGGCGCGGAAGTCTCGAAGGCAAGGTCTGGGTCAGTCCGCGGGTCAGCGGGCGCGAGCTCTATTCCGTCGAATTCTCGCTGTCGGAACCCATCAACCGCCTCACCGGCAATCACGCGGACCCGGTCGTTTCGACGCCGGCCTACAAGGAGACCGCGGTCAAACTGACGGTGCTCACGAAAGACGGGGTCTCGCCCATCCCGCGCTCCAATCCGCGCTTCGGGCACCGAACACCGCAGTCGGGCGTCGAGGTCGAGCGCAAGTGGCGGCGGCCGGAATACGTCCCGTTGACGGCGCCCGGGAGGCCGGCATGAGCCTGCCTTTGGACTACGAGCACGTCCGGCCGGAGGAGGCGGTCGTGCGCAAGGATGTGGAGGCCTTCGTCGCCGCCTTGTCGCAACACGGGGTCCTGCGGTTTCTGACGGATCTCGCCGCGGCACTGCCCCATGCGGCCCTGATCGTCGCGCGCGGCTTGAATTCCGCCGAGACCACGCAAGCCGTCAGCAATCTCACGGCGCTCGTCAAGGCGCTGGCGCGTGTTCCGAGCGAGGACTTCGCGCGCTTTCTGGACGCCGTGTCGGACGGTGTCCGGCGCGTCGAGGCGGATAGCGAGAGGCCCCACGCGGGAGACGGCGAGCCCCCCGGCCTCACGGGCGCCTACCACTTGCTCCAGGATGACTCGCTCTGGCAGGCCCTCGGGCCGCTCCTGAACGGCCTGCGGCAGTTCGGTCAACGACTGCGGACCTCAGACGCGGAGCGCGACATCAAGACCCCCACCCAGGGGCCGCTTTTGTAGGCCTCAAAGCCAGCCGCGCTCCTTGAACGAGACGACGTCCCCGTCGCCGACCACGAGGTGATCGAGGACGCGCACGGCCACAAGCCCCAGGGCCTCCACCAGACGCGTGGTCATGTCCCGGTCCGCGACACTCGGCTCGGCGTGTCCCGAGGGGTGGTTGTGGACGAAGATCATGGCGGCGGCGTTGTGCGCGAGCGCGCGCTTGACGATCTCGCGCGGATAGACCGCGGTGCCGTCGAGCGTGCCCTCGAACAGGACCTCCTGCGTCAACAGGCGGTGCCGGCTGTCCAAAAACAAACCCGCGAACGCCTCGCGCGGGCGGTCGCGAAACGCCGCCAGGAGGTAGCGTTTCGTGGCGCTGGCCGATGACAAAACGACCTCGCGGCGCAGCGCCTCGCCGAGGTGCCGCCGCCCCATCTCGAGCACCGCGCGCATCAACGCATACTTGGCGGGACCGAGACCGAGCCGCGCGCAAAACGCGCTTTGCTCGGCCGTCAAAAGCCCCCGCAGACCCCCGAACCGCTCCAGCAGCTCGCGCGCCAAATCCACGGCGGTCTTGCCGCTGACTCCCGTTCTTAGGACAATGGCCAGTAATTCCGCATCGGATAAGGCCTCGGGACCGTAACGGAGCAGGCGCTCGCGCGGGCGTTCGTCGTGGGGCCAAGCGGAAATCGTCATGGGCGCCTCCTTGGGGGGCCACCTTAGCAGGAAGCCCCGGGCCCGGCTTCGGGCAAAACGACGGGCCCGATCGAGGGGCCTCGGAAGGGCCGGCAGGCTCAGGAGACACGGGCATGGGATCAGCACAAGAGGACGCGAGCGCGCGCGGGCTACGCGGGGCGGGCGTGCGGCGTCTGGTGCTCGGAATCACGGGCGGGATCGCGGCCTACAAGACCCCGGAGTTGGTGCGGCGTTTGCGCGAACGCGACGTGGACGTGCGGGTCGTGCTGTCGCTGAGGGCGCGTCAATTCGTCACGGAGGCCTCCCTCCAGGCCACGGGCGCCGAACTCGTGGCGGACGCCGGCCACGACATGGCGCATATCGAACTCGCGCGCTGGGCGGATTGCGTATTGATCGCCCCGGCGACCGCGCACGTCCTCGCGCGCCTGGCAAGCGGCATGGCCGACGATCTCCTGACGACGACCTGTCTTGCGACCGAGGCCCCGCTCCTCTTAGCTCCGGCCATGAACCGCGTCATGTGGGAAAAACCCGCGACCCAAGCCAACGTGGGCCGGTTGCGCGAACAGGGCGTGACCTTCGTCGGCCCCGAGGTCGGCCCGCAGGCCTGCGGGGAGACGGGGGCCGGGCGCATGAGCGAGGTCGCGACGATCGTGGAGGCCGTGGAGCGCACAGCGGCGCATCACGGGGCGCTCGCCGGAGTCCATGCCCTCGTGACCGCGGGTCCCACCTACGAGGCCCTGGATCCGGTGCGCGGCTTCACCAACCCGAGTTCGGGCCGCATGGGCTTTGCGCTCGCCGAGGCCCTGGCGCGCAACGGCGCGACCGTCGTGCTCATCGCCGGACCGAGCGCATTGCCGAGCCCGGCGCGCGTGCGACGCGTGGACGTCGTGAGCGCCCACGACATGCACGAGGCGGTCGCCGCCTACCGGGGGCAAATCCAACTCTTCGTCGCGGCCGCCGCGGTCTCGGACTATCGCCCCGAGTCGGTCCTCACGCACAAGCTCAAGAAAGGCGCCGCGCGCCTCGAGGTCACGCTCGTGCCGAACCCCGACATTCTCGCCATGGTGGCCGCCTGGGAACCCGCGCCGTTCACCGTCGGGTTTGCCGCCGAGACCGACGACCTGGAGGCGCATGCGCGCGATAAGCTCCGGAAGAAACGCTTGAATCTCATTGTCGCCAATCCCGTCGGCGAGCCCGGGATCGGTTTCGGGGCCGACCGGAACCGGGTCACGGTGATCGACGCGGATCGCACAATCGCCTGGGCCGCGGCCTCCAAAACCGAGATTGCCCGCCAACTCGCTGACGAAATCGCCGCACGGCTCAACCGGAACCCGTCATGACCTCACCGATCATCGATATCAAGCTCCTCGACCCGCGCCTGGGGCGCGAGTTTCCCGCTCCCGATTACGCGACGAGCGGCTCCGCGGCCGTCGATCTGCGGGCCTGCATCCCCGAGATGCTGGCACTCGCCCCTGGCGACTGCGTGCTCGTCGCCACGGGCCTTGCGCTGCATTTAGCGGACCGCACGCTCGCGGCCCTGGTCCTGCCGCGCTCCGGGCTTGGCCATCGCGGACTCGTTCTCGGCAATACCATCGGCCTCATCGATTCCGACTATCAGGGCGAGATCACCCTCTCCTGCTGGAATCGCGGCCGCGAAACCGTCACCATAACGCCTGGCGACCGGGTCGCCCAGTTGATGATCGTCCCGGTCGTCGCCGCGGCGTTCCGCGTGGTTGCGGAGTTTTCCGAAGACACAGCGCGCGGGACCGGCGGTTTTGGCCATTCGGGCCTGCGCTGAACGGCGCCCTTGCACACAGCCAACATCGGAGACACACGCTTCATGTCCACAAGCCCCTCGGCGAGCGCGCCGCACGATGCCCTGCCCCCGCGCGGCATCTTCAAGTCCTACGACATCCGCGGCCTCGTGGATACCGAGCTGACAGCCGCCTACGTGACCGCCATCGGCCAGGCCATCGGCAGCGAGGCCCAGGATCGCGGGCGCTCGACGGTCGTCATCGCCCGCGACGGGCGCCTGTCGGGACCCGATCTCCTCGCGGCCCTGAGCGCGGGGCTTTTGGCGAGCGGTTGTGACGTCATCGACATCGGTCTCGTGCCGACGCCCCTTTTGTATTTCGCGACGCACGTCTTCGAGACCGGCTCCGGTGTCATGCTGACCGGCAGCCACAACCCCCCGAATTACAACGGCCTCAAAATTCTCCTCGATGGCGAAACACTGGCCGGACCGCAGATCGCCGACTTCTACGAGCGGCTCGTCGCGCGCCGGCTGCGCACCGGGCAGGGGACCTATCGGCAAGACGACGTGCGCGCGCGCTACCTCGAGCGCGTTAAAGGCGACGTGCACATCGCGCGCCCCCTCAAGATCGTGATCGACTGCGGCAACGGCGCGACCGGGGAGATCGCGCCCACGCTCTTCACGGCGCTCGGCTGCGAGGTGACGACGCTTTTTGGTGAGATCGACGGGCGCTTTCCGAACCACCACCCCGACCCAAGCCAGCCGCACAACCTGCGCGACCTTCAGGGGCAGGTGACGGCCGCGGGCGCGGACGTCGGATTGGCCTTCGATGGGGACGGCGACCGGCTCGCGGTCGTGGCGCCTGACGGGACCATCATCTGGCCGGACCGCCAGCTGATCCTGTTCGCCCGCGACCTGCTCGCGCGTGAACCGGGGCGGCAGATCCTCTATGACGTCAAATGCTCGCGCGCCCTACCCCAAGCCATACAGGAAGCCGGGGGGCGGGCGCTCATGTGGAAAACCGGGCACTCCTTCATCAAGGCCCGCATCCGCGAGGGCGACGTGGCCCTGGCGGGCGAGATGAGCGGCCATATTTTCTTCAAGGATCGTTGGTACGGCTTCGACGACGGCCTCTACGCCGGCGCGCGCCTCCTCGAACTCTTGGCGCGCGATCCACGCAGCCCGGGGCAGATCTTTGCCGCGCTGCCCAACACCGTCAACACCCCCGAGATCCAGATCCCGGTGAGCGAGGACCCGCAGGCGCTCGTTCAGCAACTGGTCGCCCTGGCACAGTTTCCGGATGCCCGCGTGACCACCATCGACGGCCTGCGCGCGGACTTCGCCGACGGCTTTGGGCTCGTGCGGGCATCGAACACGACGCCGATTCTCGTGCTACGCTTTGAAGGGAACGATCAAGCCGCGCTTGCGCGCATCGAGTCGCGGTTTCGCGAACTGGTGGCACGGCTGCGGCCCGAACTCGCGCGCTGGTAGACGCGCCAAACACGGGTTTTATTCCGGGAAAATTTCGCGCCCGCGGCCTTGTCACTCAGGAACAATCGCGCGATCCTTAGGGGCTTTGAGAAAGCTGATATTCCATTAGGAGAGCATGATATGCGCAGATTTCTTCTCGGGGCCGTATGTGCGTTGGGCACGATCGGGACATGCTACGCACACAACCCCCTGAACGCGATTCCCGGCCCCCACATCAACCTGAACAAGACCGTCGTCAAGGTGCCCCTCGCCAAGGGCGTGTCTCCGCACGCGGCGTTTCAGGCAATGAAGATCGAGGCCGACAGCGTCAACATGAAATACGTGGGTAATTTGCCGCTCTCGAAACAATTGAAGAACATGGGGATCAAGTCGGGGACGCTCACCGTTTATGAATTCTGCAGCCCTCCGATCGCGCACCTGATGGTCGATGCCAATCCCGCTTTCGCCGCCTACCTTCCGTGCCGCATCACGATGGTTCAGTCCGGTGGGCGCACGTGGCTTGAGATGCTGAACCTGAACATGATCATCCGCGGCGCCCACCTGAAGGGCAAACTGCGCACCGAGGCGCTCAGGGTCCGTAACGACCTGGACGCGATCCTGTGGGCAGGGGCCAAGGGCAACTGGTAAGACCGCATCGGGCCGGCGCGGGACTCATCGCGCTGGCCCTCCTCCTGTGCCTCACGACACCGGCGCTCGCCAAAAAAACCGGTGTCCTCTTCCAGATCGACACCGACTCGCCCGCGACCTGGACAGTGGCTGTCCATAACATCCGCAATCTGCAAGAGGCGAGTCGTCCGCGCAAGGTCCGTATCGAGATCATCGCCTTCGGGCCCGGGCTGCGGATGCTCCTCAAGACCTCGCCCGTCGCCCGCGACCTCATGACCCTCCACCGCAGCGGGGTCGTGATCGCCGCCTGCAAAAGCGGTGTGAAAAAGCAGGGGCTGCGGCTGAAGGATATATCGGCCATCGTGCGCTACGTGCCCTCCGGCATAGCCGAGATCGTGCGGCGCGAGCGCGAAGGCTGGGCCTATGTCCGCCCCTAGCCCTCACGCCGCGCGCGCCGCCCGATCCTTGAACTGAATGAGGACCTTGGTGTACCCGTCCGCGCGACGATCGAATTTTTCATAGGCCTCGGGGGCCTGATCGATGCGGATGCGATGGCTCACGATCCGGGACGGCTTCGCGCGGCCCATGATGATGAGGTCCCGCAGATATTCGTTGTAAAGCTTCACCGGGCACTGGCCCATGCCGACCGTGACGGCCTTGTCGAACAGCTCGGCCATGGGGAGCGCGAACACGCCGCGCTTGGCCTCATCGGTTTTGGCCCCGGGGTCCGGCGCCAGATACACGCCGACGATCCCCACGTGGCCGGCCGGATTGACGAGTCGAATCACGTTGTCGAGCACCTGCGTCGGATTCTCGCGCCCATAATCCCGATCATCGCGTGCCTGGTAACCGACCGCGTCGATGACGCATTCGACACCCTTCAGCTTCTCCTCGCCGGGACGCAAGCGTCCGCGCAGACCGGAAATGCGGCTTCGTAAGTCGAAGATCTGTTCCACCGGGTCCCCGTCGCGCGCGTCGATGGGAGTGGCGCCGATCTCCTTGACCTTCTCCAGGCGTTCGGGCACGAAGTCCACGACATAGACCTCGGAGGCCCCGCGGATCAAAGCGCTCATGGCGGCCATCAGGCCGACGGGCCCCGCCCCGAAGATCCCCACGCTGCGGCCGGCCTGGACCTGGGCGAGTTCGGTCCCGTAGAACCCGGTGGGGAACACGTCCGCGAGGAGAACGAAGTCCTCCTCCCACTGATCGAAGGGCGTCCCCGGCAACTTCAGGCAATTGAAATCCGCGTGCGGAACGACGACGTACTCGGCCTGCCCGCCGCCGTAGGGCCCCATGCCGGCATAGCCGTAAGCGGCATGGGCCTTCTGCTCGTTCATCGTCAGGCACATATTGGTCAAACCGCGGTGGCAGTTGTAGCAAAAACCGCATGCGATATTGAACGGCAGCACCACCCGGTCCCCCGGCCGAATGCTCGTGACCGCGTCCCCGACGCGCTCGATCACCCCCATGATCTCGTGGCCCACGACCCGTCCGGGCGGCAAGGCCGTGCGCCCCTCGTACATGTGCAGATCGCTGCCGCATATGGCCGATGTCGTCACCCGCAACAAGGCGTCCTCGGGCCCGGCCACCGACGGGTCTTGCTGCTCGGAAACGCGCATCCGGTTCTCGCCTTCGTAGACTACCGCTTTCATAGGCCACCTCATCCAGGAAACAGGGAACGCGCCCTGGGCGCTTGCCCCAAGTGGACAGGGAGAAAACGGGGAGGTTCGCGCGTCTCGGTCTTTCCGCCGCCGGCCGATCGTCCGGCGCGCTGTTGGCGAGACACCGCGAGGGACGGTCTGCTCGCGGGCGGGCGGATCAGGTCTTCGGCAGGGTCACGCCTTTCTGGCCCTGGTACTTTCCGCCGCGGTCCTTGTAGGAGGTCTCGCAGGCCTCGTCCGCTTCGAAGAAAATGACCTGCGCCACGCCCTCGTTCGCGTAGATCTTGGCGGGCAGCGGCGAGGTGTTCGAAAACTCGAGCGTCACATGACCTTCCCATTCCGGCTCGAAGGGCGTGACGTTCACGATGATCCCGCAGCGGGCGTACGTGGAATTGTGGACGACCAAACCGTTGGCGAGGAAGTTGTGGAGGCCCGGGACCTCCATGTCGTAGACCGGTTCGCGACCAGCCGTGGTAATGGCCGCGATCGTGTCCCACGCCGATCCCTCATCGACGCCGCGGCCATCGGTGCCGTTGCCGAGCGCGGCCGTCGCTACACGCAGCGTCAGCCGGGCAGAGGCGCCCTCACTCATATGACAGGCCCAGCCGAGACGCTCGCAGAGATGGCGCAGGTCCTCGAGGAGCGGGCGGGGGCCCGCCAGCCCCTCGAGCGCCCGGCCCGCGAAGAGCGCCGTGAGACAGCGCATGAGGTCCACGCGCGTGGCGGAAAATAGCGCCTCGGGCAAGGACCGGATCCGGCCCACGAGCAGCTGCTCCCGGACCTCCCGACCCAGGGCCTCCGGCCGCCACAAGCGTCCGTTTCCGAAGAATCCCGCGCCACAGGCCGTCGCAAGGCGATCGCCGGGCCGCAAATCGGCGAGCGTCCGCCAGCCGCGGGGCGTCAAAAAGGGGTGGTTGGCCGTGGCCGTGATCCGCAGGCCGCTGTCGGTGGCAAGCCGCCACACGGGCTTCACGCCGTGGCAGGCGAGCGCCGCAACGCGCGCCTTCTGCCAACCGCGCGCGCCCAAAGCCGCGGTGCGATGCCCGGCGGTCCACTCCGTGATCGGCCGGTACGCCCCGGTATCGGCGTCCAGCACCCGGGTGTCCGCGGTCACGCATTTGCCGAGGCAGATCGTGAGCACGTTCCTCGGTATGCGGAAGTATTCCACGGTGCGCGCGAGCGCGAAGGAATTGGGCGGGATGATGCACACGTCGCCGCGAAAATCGACGAAGCTGTTGGCGTCGAAGTTTTTCGGATCGACGATCGCGGAATTGATATTGGTGAAGATCTTGAACTCGTCCGAGCAGCGGATGTCGTAGCCGTAACTCGAGGTCCCAAAGGACACGAGCCGCTGATCCCCACGCATCTTGACCTGCCCCGGTTCAAAGGGCGATATCATTCCGTGATCCCGCGCCATGCG
>DAHWKH010000153.1 GCA_027343725.1 Acidiferrobacteraceae bacterium | reverse complement strand
CAGTTCGCGCAGCACGGCGATCAGCGTCTTGAGCTTGCCGCGGCCGGCCTCGAGCACCTTAGTGCCGGTACTGACGGCCGCGCGCCGCGAGCTCTTCCGGGGCGCGGTTGGTTGTAGCGCAATCGCAGGGCGCGCATGCGCTGCCCGAGGCGGCGGGCGATCTCAGCTTTGCTCGAGCAGCAGGGCACCGACGAGGCGCGTGATCGCCGCCTCATTCGGGAAGATACCCACAACGTCGGTTCGACGCTTGATTTCGGCGTGGAGTCTCTCGAGAGGGTTGCTGCTGTGGACCTGCGTGCGATGCGCCTTGGGGAAGCTCTTCGACCTATGGCGGGGAGATCTATTGTGGATTGGCCTAGGGGATAAAGTCACATTGCGCCGCCCGCGCAGGCGGGGCCCTTAGCAAGGGGCTCCGGACCGACCCATCATCACCGGATCGATTCCCCCTGTGAGTGGGGGTGTGGAGGGGGTGTCACTATGCCACGAAGACGACTCCTACACGTTTGCAGGTCTCATTTGGTCGCGCAGGCCCAATGACGATTTGGACATCAAGGCCCAGTCGCACCAGCCCGTCCAGCATCTTCGTCTCGCTGACGCCTCGGAACTGGCCGCGCAGTATCTGAGAGAGCTTGGGTTGGGTGAGACCGAGTACGGCGGCCGCATGCTGTTGGCTCCATTGCCGTTCCGCGATGATCTCGCCGATCTTGGTGGCGAGTTGGGCCTTCACCATCATTACTTCGGCGTCGGGATGGCCTATATCTTCGTAGACGTTCCCGCAACTCCGTTCGATGTCATTTATCGGTTCTCTCCTCTTGCATGACGTTCGGCCATTTGCAAGCGATCACGGATCTCGTCGATGTCGGGCTTGGGGGTGGCGATTCCCTGTGTGGATTTCTTCTGGAAGCCATGCAGCACATAGATCGCCTCTGCCAATCGTTACTGTATAGACCGCCCGGAATGACCCGCCCTCCGCTTGCTCCACGACCTCCAGGGTACCTGCCGACCCGAAACCCTTGAGCGGTTTGGCCTGCTCATGCTTCCTGCCAACCTGCGCCAGATACAGAGCGTAACCAAAGGTATCTTGCACCTCTTCCGGCATCGCGCAGAAATCCTTTTTTGCGCTCGCTACCCAGAATAAAGGCTCGATAATTATACCTATATGGATATAGAAGGAGCAAGATGCTCGGCGGGCACGGCCAAAAATTCGAAGCAATTTCCGTCGTCGCCGATACATCCAGAGGCCCGATCCGCGGTTTCTCGAACGCCCCTATGAGCGATTCAAGGCGCAGGGTACGGGTTCACGCTAGGGCCGCGCTACCAGGTCAAACGCAGGGCCCGGCCGATCTCCGCGATGCGTCGCGGTTCGACACCCGCCTCGCGGGCAACGGTCGGCCAGGTGGACACCGCATCGACCATCTCTTCCAGGAGGTGCTGGGGCCGCGCGATGCCAAGCGATGCGCCGACCGTGAGGAGGTCTTCGCGGGTGAAATGGTCGCGTTTGCCGTTGATCGTCATCTGATGCTGCTGGGTCCAACGCCCCCCAGGGTTGTGGGCATAGATGAGATCGAAGGCCGGCGCCAGGTGCCAGCGGCCGTCGGGGTCCATCAAGAAGGCGATGTTTTTGGTGTGATCGTCCTGGTTGCGGGCGATGACGTTGAAGAGCATGCGCCGGTACTGCTGGATGGCGTCGCTCTTCGGCAGCCGCAGCCTGCGCATGACCTCGAACGCCTGTTCATAGCTATAGGCCCCGGGGGCGTTGTAGTCGTAATGGGCGATGCCGCACAGCGATTGCATATGGCGCTTCTCATGGCCCACGCGATCGAAGCGCTTCGTCAAAAAATGCGCGCGGCCGTTTTCGTGCAGAAGTCGGCACGCGCTCATGATGATGCCGCCTGCCTGCGCCATGCGGGAATAGGCGTACTCGACACGCCCGTAACCCTGGGTCCCGCCGAGCTCGAGGTCCGTCACCCCGTCGAATTTGAGCAGCCAATAGTCATAGCCCGCGGGGATGGGGCCTTGCCCGGACAGGACATGGCCCTGCTCGTTGAGGGCGATCACGGCCTTCGCGCGCGCCCCGCCGGCCGAGGTCCCGACGCGCAGGATGTCGCGCAGGGCCTCTTCGTTCGGGCGCTCGCCGCGCCCGAACTGCGTGTCGAGGCGGGTGCGCTCCGAGGTCACCGCGCGCGCGAGTTCCACGAGGTCTGCGATCTCGATCGGCACGGCGCGCTTGAGGTGGCGGTTGTGGGCCGGTTCGAACTCGAGGGCGCCCATGCCGCGCAGGCCTGTGTAACACAGGCGCTCGACGGGATTGAAGTCGCTCGCCGTGCGCCCCTGGCGCACAAGCCAGGCGTCGATCACGGCGTTTCCGAATTTGTCCGGGAGGGCGTCCGCCAAAAGCCCCGGCAGGCCCATGAAGGTCACGCGCGGCAACGCAGGGAAGGTGAAGACCGAGCCCGGACCGCTGGCGAGCGGCATCGTGAGCGGGGCGATGTCACGCCCCGACCCCAGGAACGCGGGCTCGAACTCGAACGCCGCGCAATCGCGGTCCGCAAGCCAGGCGACCGCCCCCACGGGTTGTCCCCACAAGTGCACGAGGGCGGTCGTGATCGGGCTTACCATGAGGCGTCGTCGTCGCCCGCGCGCTCTTGGGGTTTCCCCGAGGCCCGGCGGCGCCTGCGGCCTTGGCGGCGGGCGAGTTGCAAGGGGCTGACCGCCGGCTCCGGCAGAAAGGCGTCCAGGGCGTCCAGGGCGTCCAGTTCGCGCAGCACGGCGATCAGCGTCTTGAGCTTGCCGCGGCCGGCCTCGAGCGCCTTCAGGGTGCCGGTACTCACGGCCGCGCGCGCCGCAAGCTCTTCCTGGGCGCGGTTGTGACGCAGCCGCAGGGCGCGCACGCGTTGCCCGAGGCGGCGGGCGATCTCTTGGTCCGTGAGGGCGGCGTATGGTGTGTTCATAATAGGCAACATTATAGACATTCATTGGTATCTGTCCACAATAGAGACATATATATAGCTATTATGAGTTCCATTTCCGGCCAGCGCCCCTGAGTCCCGACCACCCGCCCCGTCCGGGCCCGATCCCTTGCCCGAGGGCATGGACAGAGGGCTTTGCGCACGCGTATAACGGGCCGCATCCGATGGCGAGGGGAGGGGCGGGATATGCG
>DAHWKH010000140.1 GCA_027343725.1 Acidiferrobacteraceae bacterium | reverse complement strand
AGGGCCCGCACCCGGCCCTCGTTGCGTGTGCGCCGCGCCTGGACGCCTTGGCGGATCCAGGCCTCTTCGGCGGCCAGGCGTTTATCGAAGAGCGCATCCTGGCGCTCTTCCGCTGCCAGCTCCTCGTCCCGATGCGTCCGATAGGCCTCGTAATCCCCCGCGAACGCGCGCAGTGTGCCGCGGTCGAGTTCCCAGATGCGGGTCGCGAGGCGTTTGAGGAAGGCGCGGTCATGGGTCACGAAGACCACCGCCCCCGCAAACCGCAGGAGGGTGTCCTCGAGCCATTGAATCGCGCCGATATCGAGGTGATTGGTGGGTTCGTCGAGGAGCAAGAGGTCGGGTTCCGCGACCAGCGCCTGGGCGAGCAGCGCGCGGCGCCGCCAGCCCCCGGAGAGGGTCGCGAACGGCGCATCGGGGGTCAGCCCGAGCGCGCTTAAGACCGACCCCACGCGCGCCTTGAGGCGCCAGCCGTCGTGGCTATCGAGGGTGTGCTGCAAGGCCGCAAGCCGCGCAAGCTGCGCATCGTCTGGTGTGATCGCAAGGGACGCGCTCACGCGCTCGTAGTCCGCGAGTGCCTCGCCGAGGGTCCCAAGACCCGAGGCCACGACCTCGGCGACCGAGCCCTCCTGGGTCGTCGGGATCTCCTGCGGCAAGGTCGCCATCCGCAGGCCGTCCGCGACCACGCGCGTCCCTTCGTCGGGCGCGAGCGTGCCGGCGATCACGCCCAGGAGCGAGGATTTGCCGGTGCCGTTGCGGCCGATGAGGCACACGCGCTCGCCGCGCTCGAGCGTCGCGTTCGCGTGCGCGAGGAGCGGATGGTGGCCGAAGGCGAGGCCGATATCGGAGAGGCGCAGGAGCGACATCAGGCGTGGTCTGCCGGGGGATTCCGAGGGCTATAATGGCAAGTCGCAACGCGCGCGGCAACGTTCCGAGGAGGCGCTGTGCTCGATCTCTATTACTGGCCGACCCCAAACGGTCACAAGATCACGATCTTTTTGGAGGAGAGCGGGCTTCGCTATCACCTGAAGCCCGTCGATATCGGGCGCGGGGAGCAGTTCCGGCCGGAGTTTTTGGCGATCTCGCCCAATAATCGCATGCCCGCGCTCGTCGACCCGGAGGCCGAGGGCGGGCCGCTTGCGCTCTTCGAGTCGGGCGCCATCCTGCAGTACCTCGCCGAGAAGACCGGGCGGTTTTTGCCGCAGGCACCGCGGGCGCGCTACACCACCTTGCAGTGGCTGTATTGGCAGATGGCGGGCCTTGGGCCGATGGCCGGGCAGAACCATCACTTCAGTCGCTACGCCCCGGAGCGGATCCCGTATGCCATCGAGCGCTACGTGCGCGAGACCGCGCGCTTGTACGGCGTGCTCGATCGGCAACTGAAGGGGCAGGCCTTCGTCGCCGGCGCGGACTATACGATCGCGGATATGGCCTGCTATCCGTGGATCGTGCCCCACCGCGACCAAGGCCAGGATCTTTCGCGCTTTCCGCATCTCGCGCGCTGGTTCGCGGCGATCGCGCAACGCCCGGCGGTGGTGCGCGCCTATGCGCGCGCCGAGGGCCTGAAAGCAGGCGGCCCGCTCGATGAGGAGGCGCGCCGCCATCTGTTCGGCGCCCGCCCCGCATCCTGAGGCGCGCGGGGCGCGGCTATACGGCGCGCGGCGCGCGCTTGGGGCTGCGCTTTTCGCGGCGGCTGCCGTAGGCCGCGGCCCCGATCAGGGCCACGTCCGGGTTTTGGATCAGCCGTAACGGGATGTCCTTGAGGAGCGCGGCGAAGCGCCCTTTGGCGCAAAAGGCCTGGAGCAGGGCGTCGCGGCCGGTCAGCGGCAGGAGGCGCGGGGGGATGCCGCCCGCGATGTAGACCCCACCCAGGGCAAAGACCTTGAGGGCGAGATTGCCGGCCTCGGCGCCGAGGATCGTGACGAAGGCCTCCACGGCGCGGCGTGCGATCGGACAGGGGTCCGCGGGGTCGAGGGCGTGGGTGATGATGAGCGGCGTGCGATCGCTCGCCTGGGCAAGGGATCGCGCCCGCGCGCGTGTTTCGCCCCCCGGGTCGCGTTCGCGGAAGAAGTCATAGAGGTGGGCGATGCCGATGCCGGAGCAGACGAGCTCGTAACTGGCGTGCCCAAAGCGCGCGCGGATATAGGGCAGGAGGGGCTCGAGCGCCGCCGTCGGGGGGGCGAAATCGGCGTGTCCGCCCTCCGAGGGATAGGCCGCGTAGCGGTCCCCCTCCCCGAGGAGGAAGGCCTCGCCCAGGCCGGTGCCGGGGGCGATGATCGCGCGCACGCCGTTGGCGCGGGCCCGGCCTTCGTTCAGGAGCAGGCAATCCTCCTCGGTGAGCGCCGGGATCGCATGGGCGATGGCCGCGAGATCGTTCACGACATCGATGCGCTCGAAACCGAGGCGCGCGGCGAGTTCCGGGCCGTCGACCGCCCAGGGGAGGTTCGTGAGATGCGCGCGCCCGTCCACCACCGGACCGGCGACGTCCAGGCAGGCGCGCGCCACGCGCAGGCCGGTGGCGGTCAGGAACTCATCCAGCAGCGTATAAAGATCCGGATATTGGGCGCTGGCCACGCGCGTGCGCGCAAGCGGCGCCTGGATGCCGCGGCGTTCCGAGAGGATCAGGAGATCGGTCTTGGTGCCGCCGATATCGCCGACCAGGAGGAGGTCGGATGCGTTCATAGGGCTGGGGCCATCCCGTTTCGTCCGTCGGGTCACGGCGACAGCATACCGAGCGTCGCGCACAGACGCCACGGCGGCTGGAAAAGCCCGCGCAAAGCCGCTAGTGTGAAACAAACGGCACGCAGGAGGCGGGCATGCGCATCGGGATGATAGGGTTGGGGCGGATGGGCGCCAATATGGCCTTGCGGCTCATGCGCGCGGGCCACCAATGCGTCGGTTACGCGCGCCGCCGCGAAAGCGTGGCGGCGTTCGCCGCGCAAGGGGCCGAGGGCGCCTATTCCCTCGCGGATCTGGTGGCGGCCCTGCCCGCGCCGCGCGTCCTGTGGTGCATGGTGCCGGCGGCGGCGGTCGATGACCTCATTGCCGAGCTTGCGCCCTTGCTGGCGGCCGGCGACATCGTCATCGACGGCGGCAACTCGCATTACCCAGACGATCAGCGCCGCGCGCGCCTGCTCGCGGCCCAAGGGCTCCATTACCTCGATGTCGGCACGAGCGGCGGGGTATGGGGGCTCGAACGCGGCTATTGCCTCATGATCGGCGGCGACCCCGAGCCCGTGAACCACGTCGATCCGATCTTTCGCGCGCTCGCCCCGGGCGCGCAAGCGGCCCCCCCGACGCCCGGAGCCCCGACCGGCAGCAGCGCCGAGGCGGGTTATCTGCACTGCGGGCCGGCCGGGGCCGGGCACTTCGTGAAGATGGTGCACAACGGGATCGAATACGGACTGATGGCCGCCTACGCCGAGGGTTTCAATATCCTGAAACACGCCAACAGCGGCCAGGAGCAGGCGCCAAGCGATGCCGAACGCGCGCCACTTGCGCACCCCGAGCGCTTCCTGTACGACCTGGATCTGCCGGCGATCGCGGAACTGTGGCGGCGCGGAAGCGTGATCGGTTCCTGGCTCCTCGACCTCACGGCCGGGGCCTTGAAGGAACACCCCGATCTCGCGGACTTCGCGGGGCACGTCGCGGATTCGGGCGAAGGGCGCTGGACCGTTCAGGCGGCCATCGACGAGGGCGTGCCCGCGCCCGCCATCACCGCGGCCTTGTACGCGCGCTTTCACTCGCGCGGGCAGAGCGCGTTCGGCGATCGCTTGCTCGCGGCGATGCGCTACGCCTTCGGCGGCCATCACGAACGGTCGGGCTAAGTCGACCGAAGGGCTTGCCTTGGCGCGAGACGCCGCGTTAGGGTCGAGGGTGTTGCCGTCGATGACGGCGCGACTCAAGGAGGGATGCCTTGGATGATCGTTTCGAGACCGCCGGAGGCTGGGCCCGCAAGGGCCAGGATCACGACACGCCCCTGACCGCGTGGGCGCAATGGCGGGCACTGAAGGCCCATCATCGGGCCGTGAAGGACATGAGTCTGCGCGCGGCCTTCGCGCAGGATGTCGGGCGCGCCGAGCGCATGAGCGCCGAGGCCGCCGGGTTGTACCTCGACTATTCCAAAAACCTCGTGACGCCGGAGACCCTGGGTCTGCTGTTCGATCTCGCGCGCGCCCGAGGGCTCGAGGCGCGCCGCGAGGCGATGTTTCGCGGGGAGCGGATCAATCGCACCGAGGACCGGGCGGTCCTGCACGTGGCGCTGCGCGCGCCGGTCGGCACCGCGATCCGGGTCGATGGACGCAACGTGGTCGAGGACGTGCACGCGGTGCTCGCGCGCATGGGCGCGTTCGCCGAGGCGGTGCGCTCGCGCGCGTGGCTCGGGGCGAGCGGCAAGCCCATCCGCACCGTGATCAACATCGGCATCGGGGGTTCGGCGTTGGGGCCCGAGATGGCCTATCACGCGCTTAGGCCCGACACGCACCCCGATCTCACGCTGCGGTTTCTCGCCAACATCGACGGGGCCGAGTTTCGGGACGTGACGGCGGGCTTGGACCCGGGCGAGACGCTGTTCATCGTCTGCTCGAAGACCTTCACCACCGAGGAAACCCTCGTCAACGCGCGCACCGCGCGCGACTGGTGCGTGGCGGCGCTCGGTGAAAAGGCCGTCGCGCGCCATTTCGTGGCGGTGTCGACGAACCGCGAGGCGGTCGCGCATTTCGGCATCGACCCGGCGCACATGTTCGGGTTCTGGGACTGGGTGGGCGGGCGCTATTCGCTCGCATCGGCCGTGGGCCTCGGGCTCATGATCGCGATCGGCCCCGAGGGCTTTGCCGAGCTTTTGGCGGGATTTCGGGGCATGGACGAGCACTTCCTGTCCGCGCCGCTCGAGACCAATCTGCCGGTGATCCTCGGATTGTTGGGGATCTGGTACAACAATTTCTTCGACGCGCAGACGCTCGCGATCCTCCCGTACGCGCACGATCTCGCGCGACTGCCCGCCTATGTCGAGCAGTTGGTGATGGAGAGCAACGGCAAGCACGTGGATGAATCGGGGCGGGCGGTGGATTATGAGACCGGGCCGATCGTTTGGGGGGAGCCCGGCGTCGACGGCCAGCATTCGTTCTACCAGCTCTTGCACCAGGGCACGAAAATCGTGCCCTGCGATCTGATCGGGTTTTGCCGTTCGCGCGCCGGTCTGCCCCACCATCAGGACCTGCTCATGGCGAATCTCATCGCCCAGGCCGAGGCGCTCGCGTTCGGCCGCTCGGCCGAGGAGCTGACGCAGGCCGGGGTCGCGGGTGAGCAGATCCCGTTTCGCGTGTGCACGGGGAACCGCCCGACGAACGTGATCCTGGCCGAGGCCCTGACGCCGCGCACGCTCGGGGCCTTGATCGCCCTCTATGAACACAGCGTGTTCACGCAGGGCGTCATCTGGGGCATCGACTCCTTCGATCAGTGGGGCGTGGAACTCGGCAAGGTCCTCGCGCGGCGCATCCAGGGCGAACTGACGGGCGCAACACCCGAGGGCGCGCACGACGATTCGACGCGCGCCCTGATCCGCTACTATCGCGCTTGCCGGGCGCGCGGCGATTGAGGAGGCCCGCCCCTCCCATCGCGCAGCCCCGCGCGCGGCGTTCGCCCGAGGCCTTTCCGTGACCGACGGCGCCTGCCCCGAGAGAGTCCCCGACCGCCGGCGCCTCGGCATCCTCTTGCACCCAAGCTCGCTGCCGGGGCCGTTCGCCGAGGGCGATCTCGGCACCGAGGCCCGGCGCTTCGTCGATACGCTCGCCGCATGCGGCGTCACCCTATGGCAGGTCCTGCCTTTGACGCCCTCGAGCGACCGCTCCCCCTACAACGGGCGCTCGGCGCACGCCGGCGACCCGCGACTCATCAGCCTTTCGGACCTCGCGGAAGACGGGTGGGTGACGCCGGACGAGCTGTCCCGGGTACAGGCCGATGCCGGCTCTCGCACCGAGGTCCTGGACGCGGCGAGCGCGCGCTTCGAGCGCCAGGCCTCGGCGTCCGAGCGCGCCGAATTCGCCGCGTTTTGCGAGCGCAACGCCTATTGGTTGGCCGATTACGCCTTGTACGAGACCCTGAAAACGGCGCACGGCCAGGCCCCCTGGTGGCAGTGGCCCAAGGCCTTGCGCCGCCGCGAGCCCTCAGCGCTTGCGCAATCACGCGCGCGCGCGGGCTGCGACGGTGTGCCGTTTACGCAATTCCTGTTCTTCCGCCAGTGGCAGGCCTTGCGCGCCTACGCGCGCGAACGCGGCGTGCGATTCCTGGGTGACATGCCGCTCTTTCTCGCCGCCGACAGCGCCGACGTGTGGGCGCACGCCGATCTCTTCACTGTGAGTGCCGACGGCGAACCGGAGATCGTGACCGGCGTGCCGCCGGATTATTTCTCGGCCACCGGCCAGCGCTGGGGCAGCCCGCATTACCGCTGGCCGCGAATGGGCGCCGATGGCTTTGCCTGGTGGCGCGAGCGGGTGCGCTCGCAAGTCGCCTTGTGCGACTGGCTGCGCATCGATCACTTCCGCGGTCTCGAGGCCGCCTGGGCGATCCCGGGGGCGAGCGTGACCGGCGCCCACGGGGCCTGGATGCCGGTGCCGGGCGGGGAACTCCTGTCGGCGCTGCAGGCGGAATTCGGCGAGCTGCCGTTCGTGGCCGAGGACCTCGGGATCGTCACCGAGGGCGTGACCGCGCTGCGCGAGCGCTTCGGCCTGCCGGGCATGCGGGTCTTGCAGTTTGCCTTCGAGGGCGACGCCGACAACGTCCATTTGCCCCATAACTATGTGCCGGAAACGGTCGCCTACACCGGGACCCACGACAACGACACCACGCGGGGCTGGTACGAGGCCTTGAGCCCGGGGGTGCGCGCGCGCGTGCACGATTATCTCGGCGCGTTCACGCCGGACGAGGGCCCCTGGCCTATGATCCGCGCGGTCGTCGCCTCGGTCGCCCGCTGGGCTATCCTCCCGTGGCAGGACGCGCTTGCGCTCCCATCAGGGGCGCGTATGAACACCCCGGGCACGACGAGCGGCAATTGGCGTTTTCGTTTTCGTTGGGAAGACGTGCCGGGCGATGTGCCGGCGCGCCTGCGGCGATTGGCGGAACTCTACGGGCGATTGCCGCCGTGAGTCTCAAAGCCAGAGCATAAGACCAGTCTCGAAGCGGTGCGCGAGCAGGGTGTGGTAGGGGTAGAGGCGCAGGCGGTAATGCTGCAGGCCGGGCGTATTCGGGACGTGATGCAGGGTGAAGAGGAGGCCGCCGTCGGGCTCGCTCCCGGTGACCGTGAGCGGCACGCATTCCGTCACCGTGTCCCCGTCGCAGGCCGAGTCGGTGGCGAACAGGCATTCGACCGCGAGATCATCCGCGCCTAGGCCCGGGACGAAGGCGCGCACCGTGAGGGTGAGCGGCGCGCCCGCCTCGAGGG
>DAHWKH010000136.1 GCA_027343725.1 Acidiferrobacteraceae bacterium | reverse complement strand
CCCGATACCCAAAAGGCCGTGTTGTGGGATGGCTCTTTCCGCGAGACGGACGGCGCGGGTACGGCCGGCCTTTTGCACGCGCGCCTTAGTATCCGCGATCCGCGTCCCGAGGCCGATCAGCCCATGGCCAACGCCGCGCGGGACGTGTGGGTGTGCTTCAATGGCGAGGTCTACGGTTACGAGGCTGACCGGGAGGAATTGCGGGGCCAGGGCTATGCCTTTCACACGACGAGCGACACCGAGTTTATCCTCCATGCCTATGAGGCCTGGGGCGATGCCCTTGTCGAGCGGCTGCGCGGCATGTTCGCGATCGTCATCCTCGACCTGCGTCGCAGGCGCCTTTTTGCCGTGCGGGATCGGCTGGGCTTGAAGCCCCTCCTCTACTATGCCGACGGCGAGAATTTCGCGTTCGCCTCCACCCTGCGCGCCCTGTTGCCCTATCTCGGAGAGCGCGCCCGCATCGCCCCCGAGGCCATCGACGCCTATCTTGCTCACCGCTATGTCCCGGCCCCCCGGTCCCTGGTGCAGGGCGTCAAGCGGCTTGCCAATGGGTGCTGTCTCGCCTGGGAGTTCGGGCGGGGCCGGCCTCCGGAGTTACGCGCCTACTGGCATCCGGCGCCTCGCGTGGCCGATTTCCGGGATACGCTCGATGGCGCGGTGTCCTTGCGCACCGCCTCTGATCGCCCGGTGGGGATCTTTCTGAGCGGCGGCATCGATTCGGCGGTCGTGGCGTCGAGCCTTGTGCGCCAGGGCTATGCGAATATCACCGCCTTTACCGCCACCTTCCCGGGGAGCGCCTATGACGAGGGGCCGCAGGCCGCGCGCATGGCCAAGGCCCTGGGCCTTACTCACAGGGCGGTGCCCGTCGAGCCGCGTCTCGCTGACGACTTCGATCGCATCGTCGCCGATCTCGATGAGCCGTTCGCCGACCCCAGCGCCCTGCCGCTCTGGTATCTGGCACGCGCCGCCACCGAGGAGGTCAAGGTGGTGCTGGGGGGTGATGGGGGCGATGAGCTGTTTGCCGGCTACAAGCGCTATCGCCAGCACCTGCGCAGCCGCTGGCGAGGGTCTGCCACGATCCCGCTTACCTATGACGGCCTGCCGTGGGAAAAGCCGGCGCGCTGGCGTGAGGAACTGGGGTTGACCTGGCAGGAGGCCTATGAGCTGCGCTTCTCGGGGCTGTCGCCAGCCGTGCGCCGTTATCTGCAGCCCGATTTTCCGGCGATGCCCCCCGTCCACTGGCGAGACGTTCCCTCGCCCCACAAGGGCTTGGCGGCACTGCTCGACATCGATTTCGCCAATTACCTCCCGGAATACATCCTGCGCAAGGGCGATTTGTGCACCATGGCCCATGGGCTTGAGCTGCGTGCCCCACTCCTCGACCACCGGTTCGTGGAGCTCGTGACCGGCCTGCCCCCGAACCGGCGCTTCACGCGTCCCGCCAAGGCCGTCTTGGTCGAGACCTGCCCGGTGTGCCGGGATGAGGGCTTATTGACCGCCAAGAAGCGCGGCTTCTCGCCGCCCCTGAATCGTTGGTTGCGCGAAGAGCTCTCCGCGCGACTCCCGGATCTCGGAGCGCGCCTAGCGGCTGCCACCGGTGGCCAGCTCCAAGCGGGGCGCGTCGAGACCCTGGTCGCGGCCTACATCGGCGGCTTCGACAAGCTTGCCGAGCCGGTCTACCAGCTGCTCGTACTGGATGTCGCCCTGCGGTCCCTTGGTCTCGCGGCCTGACAGCCGGTCAGGGCTGGTCTTCGGCCAGAACGGCGGAAATGGCGCCAAGGACATCCTTGCCCGATATCCCAGTGCTGCAGCGGGCCGTAAAGGCGCAATCCGCAGGCAGGCGCACGCAGGTCTGGATCCATGGCCGGCTCCGTTCGAAGAGCACCGTCTCGTCGCGGCAAGATATATCGGCGCGAGTCACTGCTCGGTAAGGGGTGGTCGCGTAGAATTCCGTAGGGCCATAGAGGGCCGCTTGGCCGGGCCCGAAGAGCACGACCGATGGCGTCTGCGTAACGCGTGCCAGATGCGCGATGCCGGTATCCAAGGAGATAAGCAGCCGGGCCGCGGCCAGGAGGTGCCACATCTCGCGCAGGTCCAGTTGTCCCGCGACGTTGTGATATCGCCCCTCGGGGTCGACCGCATGCGTCAGCGCCTCCTGTCCCGGGCCCGCGCTCAAGATGACATGGAGGCCTTGTCGGGCGAGCGTCGCAGCGATCTCGCGCCAGTTTGCCGCGGGCCAATATTTGAGCGGCGAGCCGGCGCCGAGGTGCAAGACGGCGTACGGAATGTCGGGCGGCGTGAACCGGCCGGGTCGGGGTGGCGGCCAGTCCTTGGGGTTGAAGCGCTCGCCT
>DAHWKH010000139.1 GCA_027343725.1 Acidiferrobacteraceae bacterium | reverse complement strand
CTCACGTTTTCCCACAAGGAGGCGTCTGATGGGATTTTCGTGGCGGTGACGGCGCGCGCGCAATTGGCCGCCTGGCGCGCACCCTGGGAGCGCGCCCGGTTGAGCGTCACTTTGTGCCCCGTGACCTTGGCCTTGCCCTGGCAGGAGGGCAGCTGGTCCTGCCGGTTCAGCGCCGGGCAATGGGCGGTGCGCACCGGGCGGTACAGCGGCTTCGGGGCGGTCGGCCGGGGGGACGCGGTGCCCGCCGGACTCGTGCAAGCCTTGGAGGAGGCGCGGAGCGCGCAACGCGCGCCCGTGCGCCTGACGGTCTGCGGGGGCGATGAGGCCCTGCGCGCGATGCTGGCGTCGGCCCTCGCGCTGCCGGTGCAAGCCGATGCGCGTCCGCTCGGCGGGGGCGAGGTGCCGTTTCGGCTCGGCGAGAGCGGCAGCGGTGTCGGGGCGACCGGCCGCAACGCGGCGCGTGCGCTGCGCCCCGCTGGGATCGCGCTCGCGGTGTGGCTCGGCCTTGGGTTCACGGGTACCGTGGTCTCGTGGCTACGGCTTGGTCATGAGGAGGCGCGGGTGCGTTCGGCCATGACTGCCGTGTTCACGCGGAGTTTTCCGGGCTCGCCGGTGCTCGATCCGGCCACGCAGATGCGCCACGCCATGGCCAAGCTCGCATCCCGCGGCGGCGGCGATCGGGGTTTTCTCGCGCTCATGACCCTGGCCGGACCGACGCTCGCCCAGTTGCCGCCGGGCGCGCTCACGCGCTTGCGCTATCGCCGTGGGGCGCTGCGGTGTGATGTGCGCTTGGGGAGTTTCCCGCTCCTGACGGCGCTCGAAGGCCGCCTCACCGGCCGGGGTTTGCATGTCCGGGCGGCGCACGTCCTGAGTCGTCACGCGGGCGTGCAAGCCGAGATCACGATGACGCGGAGGTCTGCATGAGAACCGGGACCGCTTTATGGGGGCAGGCGTGCGCGTTTTGGGCGCGGCGCACGATTCGCGAGCGCCGCACCCTCGGGCTTTTGGCGATGGGTCTCCTGCCGCTCCTGTTCTACGGTATCGTATGGGCGCCTTTGGCCCAGCATGTCGCGCACTGGCAGCGCGTCCTGCCGCATCAGCGCCAGGAGCTTGCCACGATGCGCAAGGAGGCGCGCGCGCTCCATGCGCTGCGCTCGCAGACGGCGCGCGCCCCTCAAGGGACGGCCCTCCTCGGTTTCATCGAGCAACGGGCGCAAGCGGCCGGGATCGGGGGTGCCCTGAGCCAGCTCGCGCCGCGCGGGTCGCGCAAGGCCGAGGCGGTTTTCGAGAAGGTCCCGTTCAATGCCCTCGTGCGCTTCTTGGCAGGTCTGGGGGCGCACGGGATCGCGCCGGCAGAGGTGGCCGTGTCGCCCGCGGGGCGCGGTCTTGTGAGCGGCTCGGTCATGCTCGCGGCGAATGCATGAGCCCGAGGCGACGTGTGTCGGTGTTGGCGGCGGCGCTCGCTGTCTACGGGGTCTTCCTTCTCGTGACGGCCCCGGCGCGGCTCGTGCGCGCCGATCTCGCGCGCCATATGCCGCCCGGGCTTGTGTTGACGCGCGTGCGGGGTTCGATCTGGTCCGGGCGCTTGACGTTGCATGCGGACCACGGGCCGGTTTTGAGCCGCGTGCGGTTTACGTTTTCGCCGGCCGTCCTCCTGCAAGGACGGCTCGGTTACACCTTGTCCCTGACGGGCCCCGTCCACGGTGATGCGCGCATCGCTCTCGGCGCGCGTTCGCTGTTGGTGAGCGATGCGCGCATCGCGGCCCCGGTGGCACCGCTTGCGCAGACCTGGGCGGCGCTGCGCGGGCTCGGGGTGGGTGGGGGCTTGCAGCTTGCGGCGTCGCGATTGGCTTTGGGTCGGCGCCTGCGCGGACACGGGCAGTTGACGTGGTCGCGGTTGACGCTCGTGAGCGCGCCCGTCAACCCCCTGGGGGACTATCGCGCGCGGTTCGTTCTCCAGGGTCGCGGGCTGCGCTTTCGGTTACGCACGCTGGCCGGGCGTTTACGGGTGCGCGGACAGGGGCGCTATGACGCAGGCGAACTCACCTTCCGCGGCGATGTGAAGGGTCGCGGCCTGCGCATGGGGCCCCTCGTGGACCGCTTCGGCACGCCCGACGGCGCGCTCGGGCGGCGCGTGGTCTTCCATATCCCCCTCTAAGACTGAGTCTTAAAGCCTCTTTTCCTCTTCCGCCGATAGGACCCCCCCGATCCACGGGTGTTTGTGACCGACGCCCCGTTTTCGGTTATCTTTAGGGCCCCGCGCCCGGCCGCCACGGCAGGGTCGGGTCGAGATCAAGGCGTGGCCCGGGCGCTCGCGGCAGAATCGCGCGGTTCCGGGTCACGACCCACGAAAGACAATCGTTTACCGCCATTTGGGGCCAATCATGCCAGTCGATGATACAAACGCCGTTTCCTCTTCCGCACAGCCGCCGCTCAGGCTGGCCCGTTCGTGGCGCTACGAGGATCTCTTCGACCGCGACGGCTTGGTGCGGCTCGATCGGGAATTTGTCGCCTCTCTCGAGGCGTGTGATGTGGAGCTCGCCGAACGGCTGCGGCGTTATCGCGCAGGCGAACGCCCCGAGACACCCATCGCGCTGAGTGAGTGGCTGCTCGCGCTCGCCCCGCATGTCGAGAGGTTTCTCACCGACCTTTTCCAGATCGGGGACGCGGTCTCGGCCCTGCGGGACGCGACCCTCTCGCACGACGTGGTGATGCAATTCAAAAAGCAATTCGTGCTCCGGCGCGCGCGCCGCTACCGCGGGGATTTTCCGCAGAGCTTCGCCGATTTGACCGCGTGGCTCGAGGGCGAGGCCCGCAAACGGGGCCTGCCGTGCGCGGATTGGGAATGGGCGGTGGCGCGGCTGGGCGAGGATTGGCTCGCCGAGGCCTCGGCCCATGAGAGCGAGATCGAACGCCTGACGCAATGGTGCGCGCTGATCCTGAACGATGCCACGATTCATGCGCGCTTTGCGCAGTGGGCGAGCTTCAAACTCCCCGAGCGCGTGGACCACGCGCACCTCGTGCCCGTGAATCGCATCGAGCGCTACGGCATGGAGATGGCCGAAGGCCCGTCGTCCGGCTTCCGGCGGCGCGACGGCTTTCATTTGACGGACCCGCGCATGGACGCCCGCCATATCCAAAGCGAGGTCCATTATTGCCTCTATTGTCATGATCACGACGGCGATTTCTGCTCGAAGGGCTTCCCCGAGAAGAAGGGCGTGCCCGAACTCGGCCTCAAGATCGATCCGCTCGGGGTCACGCTCACCGGGTGCCCGCTCGAAGAGAAGATCTCGGAGATGCACCTCCTGCGGCGCGACGGGCTGACGCTTGCGGCCCTTGCCATGATCATGATCGACAACCCCTTGTTGCCGGCCACTGGTCACCGCATCTGCAACGATTGCATGAAGGGCTGCATTTATCAAAAGCAGGATGCGGTCAATATCCCCGAGATCGAGACACGCGTTCTGACCGACGTCCTCGGCCTCCCCTGGGGGGTCGAGATCTACGATCTGTTGTTGCGTTGGAACCCCTTGTGTCAGACGCATTACCTGCCGGGCGTCGATAACGGGCGCAAGGTGCTGGTCGCCGGCATGGGGCCCGCGGGCTTTACGATGGCCCACTACCTGAGCCATGCCGGCTGCACCGTGCTTGGCATCGACGGACTCAAGATCGAACCCTTGCCGGAGGCCGTGCTGACGGGGCCCGTGCACTCGTGGGCGCAGTTGGCGGAGGACCTCGACGAGCGCGTCCTCCTGGGTTTCGGGGGGGTCGCGGAGTACGGTATCACGGTGCGCTGGGACAAGAATTTCCTGAAGCTCATTTATTTGAGCCTCGCGCGCCGGCGCAATCTCGCGATCCTCGGGGGCGTGCGGCTCGGCGGGACGATCACCTTGGACGATGCCTGGCGCGAGGGGTTTCATCACGTGTGCATCGCGACCGGCGCCGGCCTGCCGCGGGTTGTCTCCATGGGCCATAGCCTGGCGCGCGGCATGCGCCAGGCGAGCGATTTCCTGATGGCGTTGCAGTTGACGGGCGCCGGGAAGGACACGAGCCTCGCGAATCTGCAAGTGCGCCTACCGGCGGTCGTGATCGGCGGCGGGCTGACCGCGGTCGACACCGCAACCGAGGTCCAGACCTACTATATCAAGCAGGTCAGTAAGATTTTGGCGCGTTGCGAGGCGCTCGGCGAGGCGGAGATGGCTGCGCTGCGCAAGACCCTCCCACCCGAGGACCAGGGCATCCTCGAGGAGTTTCTGGCGCACGGGCGCGCGGTCGCGCGCGAGCGCCAGCGCGCGGCGGCCGCGGGCGAGACGCCGAACTTCATCCCGCTCTTGCGGTCCTGGGGCGGCGTGACGCTCGCCTACCGCAAGGGGATGAACAATTCCCCCGCCTACACGCGCAATCA
>DAHWKH010000124.1 GCA_027343725.1 Acidiferrobacteraceae bacterium | reverse complement strand
TCATCGTAGCAGGCCTCGCCGGACTCGCCTTGAGCGGTTGTGTGCCGCGTCTTGTCCGTCCCACGCCCCCTGTGAGCGCAGCCGGTGCGCGCGCGGCCGTCGCGCAGGGCCGCTATCTCGAAGGCGGCCAAGCCTACCAACATCTCGCGCGCCACGCCACGGGCACGCGCCGCGCCCGGTTTCTGCTGAAGGCCGCGGAAGCACTCGTGCACGCGGGCGCGATCCGCCCGGCGCAGCGCGAGCTCGCGCGCGTGACACCGCCTTTGCCGGGCCCCTTGATGGCGCATCGCGACATCCTCAAGGCCGAGATCCACGCCGCGCTGCGCAAGCCGCGGGCCGCCCTCCGGGAGGCCGAAGCCGCGCACAGGTTTCGGCGCCTGAAACCCCGGCTGCTTGCCGAAATCGACCGCGTCGGGGCGCAAGCCGCGCTCAGTCTCCATCGCCCGCTGATCGCGGCGCGCGACCTCATCGAACGCGAAGGGCTTCTGGTCTCGCCGCGCCGGCTCACCGCGAACGAGCATGCCCTCTGGCGCAGCCTCGCGGGCGTGTCGACCCGCAAACTCCGCGACCTCGCCCGCCGCTACCCCGGCACGCCGACGGCCGCCTGGGCGCGGCTCGCGCTCGCGGCGCGCCGTTATCCCCCGCACTCCCAGCGTCTGCACGCGGCCCTCGCCCGCTGGCGGCACCGCTACCCGAAGGACATCCCGACACAGGCGTTTCTCACCTTTCTCCTCGGCGCCAAACAGCGCCTGGGCCAGGCGCCGCGCGCCGTGGCCCTGCTGTTGCCGTTGTCGCGCTCGCCGTTCGCCAAGGCCGCGCGCGCGGTCGAAAAGGGTTTCCTCGCCATGGCACGCCAGGATCCGATGCCGGGCAAACCGCGGCTTTTCGTATACGACACCGGGGCGCATGCCAAAACCGCGGTCCGCGACTACCGCGCGGCCGTCGACCGCGGTGCGCAGCTCATCGTGGGCCCGCTCGGGGCCGCCGCCGTCGATCAGGTCGTCGCCCACGTGCACTTTCGTGTGCCGACCCTGCTTCTCGGGCGCACGCACGCCCCGATCGTTCACAACAGCGAACACGTCCCGGTCTACCAGTTCAGCCTCGCGCGCACCGAGGAGGCCCGGCAGGTCGCCGATCGCGCCTACCTCGACGGCCATATGCGCGCCGCCATCCTGTACCCGAAGAGCGGCTGGGGCCGGCGCATGCAACGGGCGTTCGCGCGCCGCTGGCGCCATCTCGGCGGCCTGGTCACCGCCCGGGGATCTTACAAGCCGGGCAGCACGGATTATGTCCGCCCGGTCGAAAATCTCCTGAACATCAGCCAGAGCCGCGCGCGCGATGAACGGCTGCAGCGGATCCTCGGGACACCGCTCGCCTTTACGGCCCGCCGGCGCCAGGACGTCGGTTTCCTCTTTCTGGTGGCCGATGCGCCGGACGCGCGGCTCATCAAACCGCTGCTCGACTACGACCACGCGGACAACTTGCCGGTGTATTCGACGTCATCGGTATTCACCGGCCGCCGCGACCCGGTCTACGATCGCGACCTCGACGGCATCACTTTCGGAGACATGCCGTGGATGCTCGTCGGCAACGGCCGCACGGGGCGCTTGCGTAGCGCCTTGGCGCATGCCCACCATTACGAATTCCGCCCGCTCGGGCGCCTTTACGCCTTCGGCGCCGACGCCGAGGGGCTTGCCGGGCGCCTGGATCGCCTGAGACTCGGTGGGCGCTACGACGGGTTGACGGGCGCGCTCAGCGTGCGGCGCGATGGCGTCGTGCGCCGGCAACTGGTATTCGCGCAATTCCGCGCGGGCCTGGCGCGGCTCGTCAACGCCCCGCCCCACACCCATGGTCTGTTCCGGCCGCCGAAACCGGCGCGCCCTTGAAGTCCTGAGGCACCCATGAAAGAGCCGCTTGTGTCCGAAGACGCCGCGCATGACGCCCTGAGCGCGCGCGCCCTGCGCCACTTCGAGGAGAGCATCCGCACCAAAACCGCGTGCAAGGACGTGCTCCCCGCGCTCATCGCGCGCGGCGCGCGCGTCATGATCGACGCCCTCCTCAACGACCGGAAGATCCTCTCCTGCGGCAACGGCGGCTCGGCGGCCGATGCCCAGCATTTCTCATCCGAGCTCCTGAACCGCTTCGAGATCGAGCGCCCGGGATTGCCGGCCGTGGCCCTGACGACCGATGCCTCGACTGTCACCTCGATCGCCAACGACCATCATTTCGAGGAGATCTTCGCGCGCCAAGTGCGCGCGCTCGGGCACGCGGGCGACGTACTGCTCGCGATCTCCACGTCCGGCAACTCCACCAACGTCATTCGCGCCGTGGAGGCGGCCCATGAACGGGGGATGGCGTGCGTGGTGTTGAACGGCCGCGACGGCGGGGACTTGAGCGCGACCCTGAGCGCCGACGACGTGGACATTTGCGTCGCGGGGCCCTCGACCGCGCGCATCCAGGAGGTCCACATCACCGTCATTCACTGCTTGTGCGACCTGATCGATTCGCAGCTTCTGGGATCGGACTAGTGAACACGCGTCGGCTGGCGATCCGGGCTCTGGCAGCCGGCGCCAGCGTGCTGGTTTTGAACGGATGCGCCCCGCTTTTGATCGGCGGCACGGCGACCGGGGCAAGCCTAGCCGCGGATCGCAGGCCGGTGCACACAGTGGTCGACGATGCCTTCATCAAGCTGCGCATCGAGGCTTTGATCGCCGCCCACAAGACCCTGCACCGGCGCACCCATGTCGATGTCACGAGCGTCAACGGCCTAGTCCTGCTCACAGGCGAGGCCCAAACACCCGCCGACCGCGACCGTGTGCTCACGCTCGCCCGCCGCGTACCGGGCGTGAGGCGTCTCGTCGACCAGCTCCGCGTGGCCGCCCCGAGCTCGTTCGGCGCGCGGCTTGCCGATTCCTGGGTCACGCTGCGCGTGAAGGCCGCGCTCATCGCCGACGGGCTCGACGCCCACATCACGATCGTGACCGCGCACCGCGTCGTCTACCTCATGGGTCTCGTATCCCCCCGGCAGGGCAATCGCGCGGCACGCGCCGCGAGTCGCATCCCGCACGTGCGCAGTGTCGTCGAACTCTTTCAGTACCGCCATGATCGCCGCTAAACTGGCCGGGTCCTACGAGGCGGGCATCGCGATGGCCCAGGGCCTGCCCCGGCCGCTCGTGTTCACGAACGGCTGTTTCGATATCCTGCACCGGGGACACGTCACCTATCTCGAGGAGGCGCGCGCACTGGGGGCCTCCTTGGTCGTGGGCGTCAACAGCGATGCCTCGGTCCGGCGACTGAACAAGGGCCCGGGGCGCCCGATCAACCCGCTTGCCGATCGGCTGGCGATCCTTGCCGCTTTGGAGAGCGTCTCCCTCGCCATGGCCTTCGAAGACGAGACCCCCCTGGCCCTCATCCGGGCCGTGCAACCGGACGTGCTCGTGAAGGGCGGCGACTGGCCGGTGGCGCGCATCGTCGGCGCAGACGACGTGCGCCGCTATGGGGGCCGTGTCGTATCCATCCCGTTTCGCTTCGAGCGCTCGACGAGCGCCTTGATCCAGGCGATCCGCAAATGACATTGGCGCCCGGCCTGATCGCGGATCTCACGGCCATCGTCGGGGGCGAGCGCCTGCTCACCGAGGCCGCCGACTGCTATGTCTACGGCTACGACAACTCGCGCCGTCACGTGCCGCCGGACGCGGTGGTCTTTGCGCTGACCGAAAGCGAGATACAGGCCGTGGTGCGGACCTGCCGCCGCCACCGGACGCCGCTCGTGGCGCGCGGGCGCGGGACCGGGACCGCGGGGGCCGCGGTCCCCCTGCGCGCCGGCGTGGTCTTGGCGCTCGAGCGCATGAACCGCATCCTGGAGATCGATCCGGCCAACCGCCTGATGCGCGTCGAGCCCGGGGTCACGAATCGCGAGGTCCAGGACGCAGCCGCCAGGCACGGGTTTTTCTGGGCGCCGGACCCGACCAGCGCCGCCTACTGCAGTGTCGGCGGCAACATCGCCGTGAATGCGGCGGGGCCGCGCGCGGTGAAGTACGGCGCGGCGCGCGAAAACACGCTCGCGCTCAAGGCCGTCGCCGGGACCGGCGAGGTGATACGGGTCGGGGTCGCGACCACCAAAGGCGCCGTGGGCTACGATCTCACGCGCCTCTTGATCGGTTCGGAGGGCACCCTCGCCATCATCACCGAGGCCACTCTCAAGCTCACGCCGCTCGCGCACGCGCGCCGAACCTTGCGCGCCACCTACGACTCCATGCCGCATGCCGCTTTGGCGGTCTCGCGCATCATGGCGCAGCCGGTCACGCCGTGCGCCCTCGAGTTCCTCGACGAAGCCGCGATTCGCATGACGCGCGACTACAGCCGGGCCTTGCCGGAGCATGCGGTCGCCCTGCTGCTGATCGAGGCCGACGGCCCCGAAGCGGCCCTCGACGAAGCCGTATCGGCCCTCGCGGCGGCCGCGCGCGGCCCGGGGCTCACGGAGCTCGCCACCGCCGAAACCGCGGAGGACAGCGCGGCATTGTGGGCGGTGCGCAAGGCCCTGTCCCCGGCGTTGCGCACGCTCGCCCCCAATAAGCTGAACGAGGATGTCGTCGTGCCCGTCTCGCGGATCCCGGCCCTGATCAGCGGGCTTCAGGACCTGAGCGCGCGATTCGGGATCCCGATCGTCAATTTTGGGCACGCCGGCAACGGCAATATCCACGTGAACCTCCTGTACGACTCGCAAAACCCGGAACAGGCGGCGCGCGCGCGGCCGTGCCTGAGCGAGGTCTTTGATCTCGTACTCTCCCTGAACGGGACGCTGTCCGGGGAACACGGGATCGGCATCGAGAAGCGCGATTACCTGACGCGCGCGATCGATGCCCCGACGCTCGCGCTCATGCGCGCGATCAAAGGCCAGTTCGACCCTGACAATATCCTCAATCCTGCTAAACTCTTCCCCGAAGTCTAACCGTTCGTTCAAAAGGAGGATTTATGTCTCGCCGTCACTGGCTGGCCCCGGCGCTGGTCTCCACCCTGGCGTGCGTGGGAATCGCGCACGCCAACAATCTGAACGGCGTATTCACCTTGAACCAGGGACAATTTCAAAACCTGACCCAAGACCTCGGCGACGCCCTCTCCTACAAGGACATGATGCCGGCCGCGCCCCTCGGCCTCACCGGCTTCGATATCGGCGTCACCGCCGTCGACACGCATCTCGGAAACGCCCAGGGCTGGAATCAGGCCACGGGCTCCGGCAGCAACAACATCGTGGTACCGGGCCTGCAGGTCCAAAAGGGCCTGCCGTTCGGCTTCGACGTCGGCCTCACCTACAGCGCCGCCCCGGGGACCAATGTCCGCGTGATCGGCGGGGACGTGAGCTACGCCATCATCGGGGGCGGCCTCCTGTCCCCGGCGCTGACGATCCGCGGGACCTACACGAAGATGCTGGGCGTCAGCCAAATGAGCCTCAACACGCGCTCGGTCGAACTCTCCCTCTCGAAAGGTTTTGTGTTCGTCACCCCTTACGTGGGCATCGGGCGGGTGCGCACCAACGCGATCCCGCACGTCGGCGGGCTTGCGCCGGCCACGGTGAACGACACGAAGGAGTACGTGGGCGCGGACTTCAATCTCGGACTCGTGAATCTCGACCTCGAGATCGACCACATGGGGAACTCGATGTCCTACGGCGCCAATTTTGGCTGGCGCCTCTAGACCACCCGCTCATCGACTAAGGGGCCGATTGATAGGCCCCAAGGTCGTAAGCGCCCGTCCGCGGCCGCCGCACCCCGCGAAAATCGTGGCGCACCGCCGCCAGCCGCACGCCGGCGCGGAGCGCCGGGCTGTGGCGCTTGAGCGTCAAAGTCGTGGTGTTGGCAAAATCGGGGTTGGCCACGATCGATGAGGTATCAAGCCCCGTCTCCCGCTGCCAGCGCGCGAGGCCCAGGCCGTAGAGGCCGCGCCCGTTCCACTCGAAGGTGACACCCGCCGGGTCGAAATACAGGTTGTCGTTCACGTGCAGCGTGGCGTAATCGCTCATGGCATGCGAGCCGATCACGACCATGGGGCGGTTCGAGAAATCCGCAATCACGTTGTTGCGGACCGCCACCCGGGTGGCCGCCTGCCCGACCTCGGATTCGTTGGTGATATCGATCGCCCCGCGTCGATCGATCGCCGTGTTGTAACACGAGTTGTTGTATAGGCTTGCGTTGTACGAGGAGGACTCGGCGAGGCAGGCGCTCTGGTCGTTGGTGATGACGTTGTTCTTGATGATGCTGTTGTAGGACTCGTAGGTCTTGCCGGGCAGGAGGTACTGCACGCCCGTGGACTCGCCG
>DAHWKH010000122.1 GCA_027343725.1 Acidiferrobacteraceae bacterium | reverse complement strand
AACTATCTGGGCTATAGCACCGACATAAAGAACGTCGCCGACGGTCTGCCGCACGGCACGCTCGCAGGGCGCTATGCCGGTATCGTCACGTGGTTCGAGAACAACCATGTGCCGCAAGGGGAGAGGGTCTATCGCTGGTTACGGCGACAGATGCGCGACGGGGTGCCGGTGGCCATTCTCGGAAGCTTCGGGTTTTCGGCCGACACCGGACACCTGCGTCCACTCGGCCTTTCGGTGGGCCGCATCCCACGCGGCCTCGTAGGCAATCACGTCGCATTCCGTGATCCGCGATACGTCGGTTTCGAGACCCGCCCGGTGGCAGCAGCCCCTAACAATTTTCTGCCGCTCAGGCTTCGTGGCGGCCGCCGGCTTCTCGCACTGCGAGATGCGCGAGGCCAGACTGAGGACGCCGCCGGCATCACGCCCTGGGGCGGCTATGCGCTGTCGCCCGATGTCGTGAGCTATCTCGGCGCGGTACCCAGTCGCAAGGGCAAAGCGCCGGCCGCGTGGGTTATCGATCCGTTCCGGTTCCTGCGCCGCGCGCTGCGGCTGCCGGCGATGCCGGTTCCCGACACCACCACCGAGAGCGGGCGGCGCCTGCTCATGGCCCAGATCGACGGCGATGGATTCGCGAACAAGAGCTGGATCTATCACTACCGGGATCGCTACGCGGGCGACGTCATCTTGAAGCAAATATTAGACAAATACCGGATCCCGACATCGGCATCCTTTATCGTGTCCTACTTCACGCCGCACGGATTGTTTCCGAAGGCGGCAGCGCGGCTTACGGCCATCGCGCGCCGCATCGCGGCACTCCCTTGGGTCGAGGTCGCGTCACACACGTTTTCCCATCCCTTCAATTGGCCTGCGCTTGAACGCAATCCCGCGCTCATGGGCCACAAGGGTAGTATGCGCTATGGGTACGCGCTCACGGTCCCCGGTTATACCCGCTTTAGCGCTCACAAAGAGATCGGTTGGGCCATCCACTGGATCAATCACCACATTGCGCCGCCCGGCAAGCGCGTGTCGCTCATCCAATGGTCCGGGGATTGCGATCCCGATGCCCGTGTGGTGGCACTCAGTTACCAGGCCCACGTCCTCAATCTGAACGGTGGCGGCGCCACCGAGACAGACGCCGAGCCGTTTGTCACGAAGGTGCGGGGGCTTGGGATCTTCAAGGGCCGCCATTTCCAAGTCTACGCGCCCATGCAGGACGAGAATGTCTACACGCACAGTTGGACCAGCCCCTATTATTATGGCTACGTCCGCGCCATCCAGACCTTCAAGCTGACCAATAACCCAAGACGCCTCAAGCCCCTGGATATCTACTATCACTTCTACTCGGGGGCGCGTGCGGCGGGCCTGCGCGCCTTGCGCAAGGTGATCACCTGGGCCCTGCGGCAGCGCACGGATCCCGTGTTTCCGTCGCAGTTTGCGCGCATAGCCGGAGATTTCGGACACGCGGTCGTCGCCCGCGGCGCGCACCGCTGGTATGTCGGTGGCGCCGGGGCTTTGCGCGAATGGCGTATCCCGACGCGCCTGGGTTACCCGCGCTTGCGCGACACCCGGGGTCTCGCGGGCTTCGATCGCCACGGCGCCGTGCGCTACATTCACATCGCCCCGTCATCGGCCGCTGCCTTCGTACCGATCCGCCTCACATCGCGTCGCCCTCGCGTACCGTATCTGCACGACGCCAACGCCACGATCACAGCCGCTTCTTATCGCGGCGCACAGCTGTCGTTTGCCCTCGACGGCCACATGGCTCTCCGCTTCCGGCTCGCCAACGCCGCCGGGTGTCGAGTCCTGGACGGACAACGACCGATCCAGGGGCATCCTGTCGGATCACTCATGACATTTCACTTGAAGGCTCATCATGGCCACTTCACGGTTCATTGCTCCTAATATCGGGCGCGAGCGCCTGGCGCCGCCTGCGCTCGTCGTGGGCCTTGCGCTCGGCATCGTGCTGACCCTCGCACTGCTCTTCAACCCGGCATCGTTTCTGCAACGCATTCAACATTCGCACGCGCCCGCGGTCGACTTATATTTCGTGAAAGCCGCGGCGCGTGACGCGCGTGGCGATGCGATCATGTTGCTGCTTGCGCGCCGGGAAATTGAGGCCAATCACGACCTCACGGCGCTAAGGGTATTGGCGCCGCTCATGCCGCGCGCCGCACGCCGCACTTCGGGGCAACGCCTGCGTCCACTTGACTATGGCGATCGGCCGGGCGTGCGCTACGCCTATCTGCAGGGCAGCACATGGCACGCGAGTCAACAACACGCCTTGCGTGTGCTCGTCAGCCAATTGCGGAAGGGGGCGGAAGGGCGGGTGCGGCACGAGCCGGTAGCGGAAGCGGCCGTGGCTGACGACCTGGGTGCGGCGAGAGGTGTCCGTGGCGGTCTCGCGCGTGAGGACCGCGCGCGCTGGGCCGGGATCTATGCCTTGGTCGCCAACGCCGCCGAAGGCCTGGATCATCCTCGGGACGCGGCGCGCTTCGACTTCGCGGCAGAGCGCTATGCCTCCACGCGAGCCGCCAAGACGCGCTATTTCCTGGCGGCCTTGCAGGTTCTTCAAAGGCACAATGATGTGGCGATGGCGGTCGCTGAGGGCCGTCGTCACCTCGCGGGTCTTGCCCGCGAGCCCATAGTCCTTCGACGCATGATCGTCCTGGCGCGCGCCGCCAACGAGCCGCAGACGGCGTCCCGCTATGCGAAGCGCCTGCTGGGTATGACATGAGTGTCAGGTACGCGCATCGGCTGCTTGCCGTGAGCACGGCCCTGGCCGCCGTTGCGCCGTGGGCCGCGGCTTACGCGGCGCATAGGGGCGGGGCGCCGCACGAGCCGTATGACCGTCAGGACTACAGCCTTTCCTATAAGGTATTCCTGAATGCGCACCATGTGCGCGCCGCCTACCGCGTAGCCCGGGAGGCCGTGAAAAGCCGGCCGCGCACGATCGTGTGGCGGCGGCGGCTTGCCAGGACGGCGTTATGGACCGGACACGATCATGCGGCCTTGCGCGCCATGGTCTATCTTGCCCGTCACGGACAGCCTGCCTATCTCAGACCCGCTTGGACACTGGCGAGCGGCCTGTCGGCGTTCACTCGCCTGACCGAGCTGCTCACCCTCCGCCTGCAACGTCACCCCGAGGAACCGGGCCTCGTCCTGGAGATGAGCCGACTCTATCAAATCCAGGGACATCCGCATCGCGCCATTGCATGGCTTCAAGAGGCCATGCGCACAAACCCCCATCGGCGCTACCTCTGGTCTATCATAACCTTGGATCAAAGCCTCGGCGCGCAGGGGCGCGAACTCGTGGCGCTTGGCGCCTATACGCGCCGCTACGGGCCAACGGCGCGCGTACTGTTGACCGAGGCGTCGATCTTCTATCGCCGCGGGCATGTCGGCCGCGCTTACCGCTTGCTCGTCCGACACGCTCCGGCGGTGTCGACCCGTCACTTTGCCTACTACCATACCCTCGGGGAACTCGCCTGGATGCGCCAGGACTTCCCCATGGCGCACGCGGCCGCGCAGGCTCTCTACGCGCGCGGTACCGCCACCCAGGCAGATCTCGCCCATCTCGTGCTCCTGAAGGAACGCCGCCACCCGCAGAGCGCTTACTGGCTCGCCCTCACGGGCTTCCGGCGCTACCACACGCCGGTGTTCTTTTTCACCATGTTGAGCATCGCCGAGAGGCGACATTCGCGCACCTTGCTCGCGGACACCTTCGCGCAGGTCCGCGCCGGCCACGACAAGGAACTCATCGCTAATCCCTACTATTGGACCGGACTCGCCCGCTATTGGGCGGCGCAGGGGCATGACCGGCAGGCCGAGCGAGTCTATCGCGAGGCCCTACGGCGCTTCCCTCAGAGCACCGCTGTCCTTGGCTCCTACTTGTGGTTTTTCGTGGCCACGGGGCGCACTCCCCATCTGGCCGCCACCCTGCTCACATGGGCACGGCTCGTCGATCGCAATCGCTCCCTGTGGCTGCCTTACGCCCTGTGTTTCCTGACCCTGAACGAACCGCGTCTTGCGCTCCCGTACCTACAGGGCTTGGTGCGGCGCCATCCTGGTGATCCGCGATTGTTGTTGCCGCTGGCCGACGGCCTTGCCAAGGAGGGGCGTGTCGGCGAGGCCGTCGCCGTTCGGCGCCGTGCGTTTAGGATCCTGCTCCGCGATAACAACCCACAGATACGCCATAAGGCGCGTCGTCGTGCCGCGCTTGCGGTCGATCTCGCTACCGCTCCGACCGTCATGGCGCTGCTGGCCGCAGCGAACCATCATCGACCCGCGCGCATGCGTGGTGAGGTCCTTCTTGGTTACGCGCTCGCACGGGAGGCCTATGCGCCCGCCGATTACGAAGCACCGAGCGACCGTCACGTGTCCCCCTGGGCAGCGCTTGCGGTGGCCCTTGCCGGACATGACGGGATGCGCGTACGGGGCCTCCTTGTCCGTCACAACCTCACCCTCCCACGGACCGGTCAAGTCGATGCCGCAACCGCCGTAGGCGAACCGGCACAGGCTATCTCCGCGGCCTTCGCAAGCCTGCAAGAGAGTCGCTCCGACGCCGCGGTGGCGCGCCAGTATCGGGACCGTGCGCTCCGCGAATCCGATCGCGTGGGCGGCCAAATCCAATATCTGCGGAGCGCCGGGTTCAGCGCTCAAAGCGCAGGAATCGTCGTGCGGCATGCATTGAATCCGGGCACCGCCATAGAGGCCGGGGTGGTCACAAGTGTCGATCAGCGCACCGACCCTGCGCTCATCGGCGCGATACCGCGTTTCGATCGATCCGCGTACTTCGGCATCACGGCGCGCCGTCCATCCGGACTCTATCGTTTTATCCTCGGTCGCCGTTCGGCCGTGACAAGCTTCCTCTACGCCGAGGCGCGCTGGCAGACCGCCCTCTGGGCACACAGCGCCCAGATCCTGCGCGTTGACTATCATACGCGGGCCTACGATTTGCCATCGCTCTACCTCGGGGGCGTTAAAAACAGTGTGAGCGTAGCCGATAGCGAGGCGCTGACGGTACGCGACAGCGTCTACGGGCAGCTCTCCTATCGGCAGTTGCGCGCGCAGGGGGGTGGCACGCTTGCCACGGGCGTGATTGCGGATTTCCGGTACGGCCACAAGATCTATCTCGGTTATCCGGACGTCACCGTCGGCGGCGCGCTCTCGTTCGCACACTACAGCGGGGCTGGCCTGTTGCCGGCAACGCTCGTACCGCTTTTACCGCCAGGAGGCGGGGGGATCGATTTCTTCGTGCCACAAAGCTATGCGCAGGTGGGCCTCGATGTCCACTTTGGCGAGAGCTATCGGCGCCATTATGCCCCCGACCTGCGTCCGTTCCTCGACCTCGAGGTCTTCGACAACAGCGTTACGAACGCCGGCTACGACCTCTCCG
>DAHWKH010000118.1 GCA_027343725.1 Acidiferrobacteraceae bacterium | reverse complement strand
ATATCAAAATCACCCACGCGGAGGACCTGGCCTTGGCGGAACTCTTTCTGACGCGTCAGACGGGCGCGTTGACCTCGTGCGCATAGGGCAGGGCTTCGACGCCCATCGCCTGGTCGCGGGCCGCCCGCTGATCCTGGGCGGCGTCGTCATTCCCTACGAGCGCGGCCTGGCCGGTCATTCGGATGCCGATGTCCTGACGCATGCCGTGACGAGCGCCTGTCTCGGGGCGGCCGGTCTTGGCGATCTGGGGCGCCACTTTCCGGCAAGCGATGCCCGTTACAAGGATTGTGACAGCCGCGTCTTGTTGCGCGCGGCGGTCGCGATGTTGCGCGAGCGGGGCCTGCGGGTCGTCAATATGGACGCCACTATCGTCGCCGAGGCGCCGCGGCTTGCGCCCTACGTGGAGCGCATGGCCGCGCACATGGCGGCCGATCTCGAGATCGGCCCGGGGGACGCCAACGTGAAGGCCACGACCACCGAAGGTATGGGTTATACGGGCCGCGGCGAGGGCATGAGCGCGCATGCCGTCGTGCTCCTCGAGGGCTAACGGGCGCGCTTTAAGAGGACATAGACGACGCCCGTGCCGCCGTCGGCTTCGCGCGCCGAGCAAAACGCGAGCACCTGATCGCGCTGCCGGAGCCAGGCGTTGACGCAGCCCTTGAGGACCGGCAGGCGCCCCGGGGACCGCAAGCCCTTGCCGTGAATGATGCGCACGCAGCGCCGGCCGCGACCCGAGGCCTCGTTCAGGAAGCGCGCAAGGGCCTGGCGCGCCTCGTCCACCGTGAATCCGTGCAGGTCGAGCTCGCTTTCCATGGCGATCTGCCCGCGCTTCATGCGGCGCACCGTCTCCCGCGCCACGCCGGACCGCAAGAATAAGAGTTCCTCGCCGGTGCCGACGTCGATATCGTCCGACTGGAAGCGCAGCATCTCGGCGGCGATCTCCTCGGTCTCGCGCAGGCGCTGGCGTGGGGCCGGCCGGATCGCCGGGCGATGCGGGGCCACGCGGTCCTGCGCGAGCCTGCGGACCTTGCCGATGGCGCGCTCGAAGAGCGCTTTGCTGTCGTCAGTCTCCGCCATCTCCGGAAGCCCTTTCCTGGAGGTAGCGGTCGGCGTCCAGGGCCGCCATGCAGCCGCTGCCCGCGGACGTGACCGCCTGCCGGTACACGTAGTCCTGGACGTCGCCCGCGGCAAACACGCCGCGCACGCTCGTTTCGGTCATATGGCCCGGAGTCCCGTGGGTTTTGATGTAGCCGTTCGTCATCTCGATCTGACCCGCGAAGAGCGCGGTGTTGGGTTCGTGCCCGATGGCCACGAACACCCCCTGGACCGCGATGTCCCGCGACCCCTCCGACGTCTGGATGCGGATCCCGGAGACCCCGTCGCGGTCGCCCAGGATCTCTTCGAGCACCGCGTTCCATTCGATGCGCACGTTGCCGCCCTGGGTTTTGGCGAGCAGCTGATCGATCAGGATCGCCTCGGCCTTGAAGCGGTCCCGGCGGTGGACGACGACCACCTCCGAGGCGATGGCGGAGAGATAGATCGCCTCCTCCACGGCGGTGTTGCCGCCTCCTATGACCGCGACCGTCTGCCCTTTATAGAAAAACCCGTCACAGGTCGCGCACGCCGAGACCCCCTTGCCGCGATAGCGCTCCTCGGAGGGGAGCCCTAAGTATTTGGCCGAGGCGCCGGTGGCGATGATCAAGGCGTCGCAATGGTACTCCCCGGCGTCGCCTTTCAGGACGAAGGGTCGATGCCCGAGATCGGCGGTGTGGATGTGATCGAAGACGATCTCCGTCTGGAACCGCTCCGCGTGGCGCTTCATGCGCTCCATCAGATCGGGCCCGAGCAGGCCGGATACGTCGCCTGGCCAATTGTCGACCTCGGTGGTGGTCATGAGCTGGCCGCCTTGCTCGAGCCCGGTGATCAGGAGGGGCTTTAAATTGGCGCGTGCGGCATAGACGGCGGCCGTGTACCCGGCCGGGCCGGAACCGAGGATCAGGAGGCGCGTGTGGCGGGCGGCGGACATCGGGGATCTCGCTTTGGTGGACACGACTATGATTATATGCCGATATAGCCGCGTTGTCGGCCCAGGGCCGGTGTCGTAGCGGGCGCGGGCAAAGGCCGTTACACTGGGGCCCGGAGGAATAGAATGCGGATAGGCATACCGAGGGAGATCAAGCCCTGGGAGGGCCGGGTGGCGCTCGTGCCACAGGCGGTGGCGGCCCTTGTGCAGGCTGGTCACGAGGTGTTCGTGCAGGCGGGTGCGGGGGAGGGCAGCGGGTTCTCGGACGGCGAATACGAGCGCCATGGCGCCCACGTGCGCATCGGGGCGCGGGCCCTTTACGGCGCGGCCGAGCTGATCGTGAAGGTCAAAGAGCCCATCGCCGACGAAGTCCCTTTCCTGGACGCCCGCCATACGCTGTTTTCCTACCTACACCTGGCCGCGAACCCTGCCCTGGCGCTGGCCTTGAAGTCCGCGGGCGTCACCGCGGTCGCGTTCGAAACGGTGAGCCGCGATGGCGTGCTGCCCCTCCTGATCCCGATGAGCGATATCGCCGGGCGGCTCGCGGTGCAAATCGGAGGGCAGTTGCTGCATGGCCCGGCAGGCGGCCGCGGCGTCTTGTTGGGCGGGGTACCGGGCGCGGAACGCGGGCGGGTGGTGGTGATCGGGGCCGGTTCCGCGGGCGGCAACGCGGTGCGCACGGCCGCCGCCCTCGGCGCCCAGGTCACGGTATTCGACAAGGCCCACGCGCGGCTTGCGGCCATGGCCGACGTGGGCGCGAACGTCACCGCGCTTGCGGCCTACGAGGAGGCGATCGCGCACGCGGTGTCGGCGGCCGATCTCGTGATCGGCGCGGTGCTGGTCGCGGGCGCGCGCGCCCCGCACGTCGTGACCCGGGCGATGGTGGCGAGCATGGCGCCGGGATCGGTCCTCATCGATATCGCGATCGATCAAGGGGGCTGTATCGAGACCATGCATCCGACGGACTATGGCGCGCCGACGTATGTGGAGGAGGGGGTCGTGCATTTTGCGGTGACGAATATGCCCGGGGCCGTGCCGCGGACCGCCTCGCAGGCGCTGTCGGCGGTGCTGCTGCCGTACGTCCAGATCCTGGCGAGCGCCGGGCCAAGTGACGAGCGCCTGAGCGGGGGGCTCAACGTGCGCGCCGGGGAGATCGTTCACCCGGCGGTGGCGGAGGCCTGCGCGTGAGCCGGATTCGGACAGGGCGCCTCCAGGGGACAGGTCGTGGCGCAGGCGCGATTTAGGCGCGAGCGCGCGCCGCTTGCGCCGCACGGACGGCGCTTACTGCGCGAGGCCCTGCTCTTTCTGCTGCTGGCGATCGCCCTCTATATCGCCGCCGCCTTGTGGACGTTTCACGCAAGCGACGCGAGCTGGTCCCATAGCGGGACGGGGGCGGTGCGCAACGCCGGGGGGATCGTCGGGGCGTGGCTCTCCGACCTGCTCTTGTCGCTCTTCGGGGTCCCGGCCTATATCGTGCCGTTGGCGATCGCCTGGTCCGGCGTGCGGCTTCTGCGGGGGCGCAGCACGCCCGAGCGGCCCCATGCCCTGACCGTTCTCGGGATGGCGCTCGCAAGCCTCGGGGCCTGCGGACTCGCGAGCCTCGACTTCAAAGGCCCAAGCCCGTTGCCCTTTCAGACCGGGGGGCTCATCGGCTTGGACACCTCGGCGGTGCTCGCGCGTGCCCTCGACCCCCTGGGCGCCACCTTA
>DAHWKH010000115.1 GCA_027343725.1 Acidiferrobacteraceae bacterium | reverse complement strand
GTGGTGGCGCCGATCAGCGTGAACGGCGGCAGATGCAATTTGATGGAGCGCGCGGCCGGGCCCTCGCCAAGGAGAATGTCGAGCTCGTAATCCTCCATCGCCGGGTACAGGATCTCCTCGATCACGGGGCTCAAGCGATGGATTTCGTCGATGAACAAAACGTCGTGCGGCTGCAGATTGGTCAGAAGCGCCGCGAGATCACCCGGGCGTTCGAGCACCGGTCCCGAGGTCTGGCGCAGGGACGCGCCCATTTCCTCGGCGATGATGTGCGCGAGCGTGGTCTTGCCAAGCCCCGGCGGCCCGAACAGCAAGACGTGGTCGAGAGACTCGGAGCGACCGCGCGCGGCCGCGAGGAACACATCGAGTTTGGCGCGCAGCCGGGGTTGCCCGATGTAGTCCGCGAGCCGCTTGGGGCGCAGCGTGACCTCCTGCGCGCGCTCCGCCGGCTGCCCGTCGCCTGTCATCAAACGCTCGGTCTCGATCATCGGATCATGCCCTTTAAGGCCTCCCGGATCAGGGCCTCGCTGGTGGCGCCCGCCCCCAGCACCTTTTCCGCGTGCGCGACGGCCGCCGCGGCCTCGCGGCTATTGTAACCAAGGGTCAAAAGCGCGCCTATGGCTTCGTCATTCGTGCGCACGACGCCCGGGGCGCCCGCCGGCAAGGCCCCGCGCAGCTCGACCAGGAGTCGTTCCGCGGTCTTGCGGCCGACGCCCGGGGCGCGCATGAGGCGGGTGACGTCGCCCTCGTGGATACACGATGAGAGTTCCGCGTCGCCCAGACCGGACAAGAGCGCGAGCGCCATCCGCGGACCGACGCCATTGACCTTCAAGAGCTGACGAAACCACGCGCGCCGGTCGGGCGTCAGGAAACCGTACAGCAAATGAGCGTCCTCGCGAACCACGAGATGCGTGTAGAGGGTTACATCGCTGTCCGCCGGGAGTTCGGCGAACGTCGAGAGCGGCAACTCCACCTCGTAGCCCACCCCGTTCACCTCGAGCAGGATCTGCGGCGGGTGCCGTTCGATGATCGTCCCGTGCAACCGCCCGATCATAGCGCGCGGACCGAAAACACCGAATCGCCCTGGCTGCGGTAGAGATGACAGAGCGCGCAGGCGAGCGCGTCGGCGGCGTCGGCGGAGGGTACGGCCTGCAGGCCGAGGAGCGCGCGCATCATGTGTTGCACCTGGGGCTTGGCGGCGTGCCCGACCCCCACCACGGCCTTCTTGATCTGCAACGCCGTGTATTCGTAAACCGGGAGTTGCCCGCAAGAGGCGGCCACCAGCGCCGCCCCGCGCGCCTGCCCGAGTTTGAGCGCGCTGTCGACATTGCGCGCCAAAAACACCCGTTCGATCGCGCAGACCTCGGGCCGATAGTGCTCGATCACCTCGCTTAAGCCCTCGAAGATGCGCCGCAGCCGGTCCGGGATGAGGCCTTGGGACGCGGAAATCACGCCGCACGCAACGTAGCGCGCCCGCCCGGCCTCCTCATCCAAGACCCCAAAACCCGTCCGCTGGGAGCCCGGGTCCACGCCGAGGATGCGCATCAGCGCCCCCCTTCAGGCCGTTTCCTCCGCGAACGCGGCGTTGGTGTATACCGTCTGGACATCGTCGAGATCCTCCAGCGCCTCGAGGAGCCTCATGACCCTCTCGGCGTCTTCACCGGCCACGGCGACGTCCGTGAGTGGCCGAATCACGATTTCCGCCGACTGAGGCGCAAGCCCTTGCGCCACGAGGCCCTCGCGCACACTGACGAGTTTCTCCGGGGCGGTCAAGACCTCGAACCCCTCATCGGGCACCGCCACGACATCGTCCCCCCCGGCCTCCAAGACGGCGTCCAGCAACCGCTCCTCGCTGACATCGATAAACGCCAACACGCCGCGCTTCTCGAAGAGATAGGCCACCGAGCCCTCGGTTCCGAGATTGCCCCCGTACTTGCTGAACGTGTGACGCACTTCGCCGGCGGTGCGATTGCGATTGTCGGTCGTGCAGGCCACGAGCACCGCGATCCCCCCCGGGGCGTAGCCCTCGTACTGGATCTCCTCGTAATGGGCGCCGTCCAGTTCGCCGGTACCGCGCCGCACCGCGCGTTCGATATTGTCCTTGGGCATGTTCTGGGCGAGCGCCCGGTCGATGGCGAGCCGCAGGCGCGGATTGTGCCCGGGATCCCCGCCGCCTGCGCGCGCGGCGACGGTGATCTCACGAATGATCTTCGTGAACACCTTGCCGCGTTTGGCGTCCTGGACGCCCTTACGAAACCGAATATTGGCCCATTTGCTATGCCCGGCCATCACCCACCTCTCTTCCCCCCGCAACACCAGGGCCCCAGGCCGGGACGGCCCGGAAACGGCCCCGAGACCACGCTACCGCAAGGACCCGCGGGCCGTAAACCGCCCCCGCCGTCCCCGGGCCCGATCACGCCGCGACGCGGCCCGGGCCCGCTCAGACCACGCCGCGTTCACGCCCGAGGGTCGCAAGCGCCCAGCGGTTGGTGGCCGATGTCACCCGCGACAGGGCCTTCGACCAATCGAGCCAGACATACTCCTGATGCTCGCTCGGCTGCAGTGTCACCGGGACGCGCGCGGCCAGCTCGACCGAGAAGACGTGCTCGGTGTTGCGCTCGGTCCCCGGGCGATACTTGTGACGCCACTGCGGGAAGATCTCATACTGATGACTCACTTCCCAGTCCCGCCACCCCGCGGACACCGCGATCCCGGTCTCCTCGGCGAGCTCCCGGCGCGCCACGGCCAGCAGATCCTCCTCGTGCCATTCGAGACTCCCGGTCACCGACTGCCAAAAGGCATCGTGATCGGCGCGCCGCAGCAGCAAGACCTCGTTGGCGGCGGTGAAGATCACGACCAGGACCGACTCGGGGCGCTTGAACGACACGGGCGCTAAAACCATGACTTACGCCTTGGGGACGTCCGTGCGCAAATGCAACTCGAGGAGCTGGCGCGGGGTCACCGGTGTCGGGGCCTCGGTCAAGGGACAGGTCGCCTTCTGGGTCTTGGGGAAGGCGATGACGTCCCGGATCGACTCGGCCCCGGCGATGAGCGCACTCAAGCGATCGATGCCGAAGGCCAGGCCCCCGTGCGGCGGCGCCCCGTAGCGCAGGGCATCCAAGAGGAAACCGAACTTCTCGCGCGCCGCCGATTCCTCGATGCCGAGGACCGCGAACACCTGTTCCTGCATGGCGCGCTCGTGAATACGAATCGAGCCGCCGCCGATCTCGGTGCCGTTCAAGACGATGTCGTACGCGCGCGCGCGCACCGCCCCCGGGTCGCTCGTCAAAAGCGCGAGATCGTCCCGATGGGGGGCGGTGAACGGGTGGTGGACCGCCTGGAAGCGGCGATTGGCCTCGTCGTACTCGAGGAGCGGGAAATCGACGACCCACAAAAGGCTGAAGCCTTCACGCAAAAGCCCGCGGTCGCGCGCGACCTGCATGCGCAACGCGCCCAGGCTCTCGTTGACGATGCGCGCCTTGTCGGCCCCGAAAAACAGCAAATCCCCCGCCTCGGCGCCGGTGCGCGCGAGGATCTCGCGCGTGACCGCCTCCGGCAAGAACTTGAGGATCGGCGACTGGAGGCCCCCCGCGCTCGCGGGATCATTGACCTTGATGTAGGCCAGGCCCTTGGCGCCGAAGCCCGCGACGTAGGTGGTGTAGTCGTCGATCGCCTTGCGCGAGAGCTCGGCACCCTGAGGAACGCGCAGCACTGCCACACGCCCGTGCGGGTCCTGCGCCGGAGCCGAAAACACCTGAAACGCGACGTCGCGCATCAAGTCCCCGACCTCGACAAGCTCGAGCGGGTTGCGCAGGTCGGGCTTGTCGCTTCCGAAGCGCGCGAGCGCCTCGCGGTAGGCCAAACGCGGCAGGGGCAACGGGATCTCGACGCCGAGGGTCTCGCGGAACACCGCCGCGATGAGCCCCTCCATGAGACCCATGATCGCCTCCTCGTCGAGGAACGAGGTCTCGATGTCGAGTTGCGTGAACTCCGGCTGGCGGTCGGCGCGCAGGTCCTCGTCCCGAAAGCAGCGCGTGACCTGGTAATAGCGCTCGAAGCCCGCCACCATGAGAATCTGTTTGAAAAGCTGCGGCGATTGGGGCAAGGCGAAGAAATGCCCGGGCTGGGTGCGGCTCGGCACCAGATAGTCGCGCGCGCCCTCGGGGGTCGAGCGGGTGAGCATGGGCGTCTCGATCTCGAGGAATTCCCGGTCCTCGAGGTAACGGCGCGCGGCGCGGATCAGGGTGTGGCGCAGAACGAGGTTGTCGCGCAAGGACACGCGGCGCAAATCGAGATACCGGTATTTGAGGCGCACCGCCTCCCCGACACCCTCCTCGTCGAGCTGGAAGGGCAAGGCCTCCGAGGGGTTCAGGATCTCGAGCTCATGCGCCTCGAGCTCCCACTCCCCGGTCGGCAGCGCCGGGTTCTCGGTGCCGCTCGGGCGGTGACGGAGCACGCCCGTGACGCGCAGCACGTACTCGCTCCGGACCCCCTCGGCCTCCTGAAAGACCGCCGCGCGCACCGGATCGAAGACCACCTGGATCAGACCGGTCCGGTCGCGGACGTCCAGGAACAGCACGCCGCCGTGATCCCGCCGCCTCTGCGCCCAGCCGCAGACCGTCACTCGGCTCCCGGCACCCGCCGCCGGCAGGTCTCGCGTCCAATGTGTCCGCATAATCCCCTTGTTGAAATCTCTGAAAGTCCCCGGCCGCCGCCCTCGGGCGGTGACGCGCACCGGACGCCCCTTGCAGGCCCGGGCCGGCTGCGACCATACCCAGGGCGCGGATCAGGCGCAAGCCCTCATCGACTGGGAGCGGACGCACCCCGGCGGGTTGCGCCGTCATGAGAACGGATCCGGACGGGGGATCGGGTACGACCAAGCGCGAAACGCGCATGACCCCTGGGGGCCGCCTTCACGGGGCAAAGCCGCGGGTCGCCCTCAACACAACGCGCCCCGTTTCGCGCCGAGCACACACGCGCTGCGTGATCCCCGCCCCACCGAAGACCAGGGGCCGCCGGCTCACAAACGGGCGACCGGGACCCGCCTCGCCGACACCACCAAACACTCTTCGCCGCGAGCCCCGGGAGAGGGCCTGAAAGCCGCTGTCTCGGAGGGCCGGAACGACGCCGTCAGTGGCAACCGCACCCGCCGGACGCGCAGGCGGTCTTGGGCGCGCTCTCCTCCTTGGGCTTGTCCTCGGTCTTTTTGCCATCCTTGCCGCGGAAATCGGTCGCATACCAGCCCGTGCCCTTCAGCTGGAAACCCGCCGCGGAAATGCGCTTTTTCAGGGCCGGGGCCTGACACGCCGGGCACTCCTGCAAAACCTCGCCCACCTTCTGCATGACCTCGACCTCGTGGCCGCAGGACCCACACACGTACTCATAGATTGGCATAGAAACCTCGCAAAAGCCGGTCGTTTCCGCCTTCACATGGGGACGGACCCGGAAAAAAACAAGGACGCGAGTATAGCGGAAACCCAAAGCCCGCTCCATGGCGGGCGAAAATTCCGAAAACCCCCTTTCCTGGAGCGTTTTTTATGCTAAGTTACTTCCCGTTGTTCCCAACCCCATAGGATGACCATGGCGACAAAAACCAAGGCCCCAAGCAAGAAAGCGGCGAAAAAGCCGATGTCGAAGTCCGAACTCCTGTCCCACTTAGCCGATAAAACCAGCCTCAAACGCAAAGACGTGGGCGCGGTTTTCGATGAACTCGCGGCCGTCATCCGGCGCGATATCAAAAGTGGTCCGGGCGTTTTCAATCTCGCTGGCCTCATGAAAATCAAGGTTGTGCGCAAACCCGCGACACGCCAGCGCAAGGGCATCAATCCCTTCACCAAGGAAGAGATGGTCTTCAAGGCCAAGCCCGCGCGCAACGTCATCAAGATTCAACCCCTGAAGACCCTCAAAGAGATATTCTGAGGACGTGGCGAAGGGGCGGGGAAACCGCCCCTTCCGTCTTCCGAAGACACCCCGCTCACCCCCACGGCCCTCGCCGCGACAGACGCAGCGCTCCCCAGACCCCGGCCGAGACAGCCATCCGATAGAGCGGCGCGCTCCGGGGGCACGTCCAAGGCCCTGTTCCGTATGACGCCGGCACGATGCCTCTCTTTTGTGGTACCGGATCCCACGCCCCTTGGTACAATACCCGGGACCGGTTGTCCCATCGGCCGGGAATCGAATCGGGCGCCAGGAGGCGCTCGGCTGAGACGCTCAAGGCCGGCGGCGACTGGGGCCGGCCGAACCACAGGGGAGTCATGGTTAGCTGGGAACCGATAGCCCAACAAATCTCGCAGGTCACCGGCCGGCCCTTCATGGCCCGGACGGTGCGCGAACAGGGGACGACGGGCGTCAATCCGGTGACGGTCCTCACAGACGATGACCGGTCGTACTTCGTCAAACACAACCGGCCCGACCACCTCGAGATGTTCCGCGCCGAGGCCCTCGGCCTCCACGAGATCGCGAACACCCTCACGGTGCAGGTCCCCCGCCCGATCTGCTGGGGCGCCACCGAACAGATCTCGTACCTGATCTTCGACTACCTGGAACTCGCGGCGCGCACCGAGGCCCTCGATGCCGAGCTCGGGCATGCCCTCGCGTTGCTCCACGAGCGCCACTCACCTTACTTCGGGTGGTATCGCGACAACACCATCGGCACCAACCCGCAGCTCAATGCCCCGCACGCCGATTGGGCGACGTTCTGGCGCGACCGCAGGCTCCGCTTCCAGCTGCAGCTGGCCGCCGCCAACGGTTACCAGGGTCGGATCCAGGAGCTCGGGCAACGGGTCGCCGAGGCCGTCCCGCAGTTGCTCACCGACCATGTGCCCAAGCCGAGCCTGCTCCACGGCGACCTCTGGGCCGGGAACTGCGCGGCCTACGACAGGCGGCCTATTGTCTTCGATCCGGCGGTGTATTATGGAGATCGTGAGGCCGATCTCGCCATGACCGAGTTGTTCGGCGGCTTCTCGCCGTCCTTCTACGCGGCCTATCGCGATGTCGCGCCTCTCGAGCCGGGTTACTCGGTGCGCAAGACGCTTTACAATCTCTACCATGTCCTGAACCATTTGAACCTGGTGGGGGGCGGCTACCTTCATCAGGCGGAGCGGATGATGACCGCGTTATTGGCGGAAATCGGAGTCTAATCTCAGCGCCCGATGCGATCATGGCGGGCAACGGAGAGCTTATGCTAGTCAAAGATGTCATGACCCGGAACGTGCGCACGGCGCACCGCGACACCAAGATCCGCGATGTGGCCATTCTGATGTGCTTTCATCGCATCAGCGGCCTGCCGGTCGTCGACGACGACGGAGGGATCGTCGGCGTGATATCGGAGAAGGACGTCCTGAAGGCGATGTACCCGAAGGTCGATGAGGCCTTGCGTCTCGCCCAGACGCCGTTGTTCGAGGAATTGGAGGCCGAGTACCGCGACGTCCTCAATCAGCACGTCGAGGCCCTCATGAGCCGCCGGGTCTTCACCGTCGGACCGGACGACCCGATCCTGCGCGCGGTGTCGGTCATGTTCGCCCACAAGATCCGCCGCATCCCGGTCGCCGATCAGGGCCGCCTGGTCGGGATCCTGAGCATCGGCGACGTCCACAAGGCGATCTTCAAGGAGACCTTCGACCGCGAGTTCGGCCGCGAGGGCGTGAGCGTGGACGAGACCCAGGAGGCGGCGGCCCCCTAAGCCGGACCGGGTGACGCCTCCGGGGACTCGGACGCCTCGGAGGCCTCGTCGCCCGCCACCGTGAACGTGGTGGCGGTCTGCGCCGGGGGCGCGCTCTTGCCGCGCAGCTTGATCGCGAGCCTCAGTTCGTTCACGGAATCGGCGTTGCGCAACGCGTCCTCGTAACTGATGACACCCTGCTCGTAAAGATCGAACAGGGCCTGATCGAAGGTCTGCATCCCCTGCTCGCGCGATTTGGCCATGGCCTCCTTCAGGGAATGGGCCTCGCCCTTGAAGATCAAATCGGCGACAAGCGGCGTATTGAGGAGGATCTCGATGGCCGCCACCCGCCCCTGCCCGTCCTTGCGCGGAATGAGGCGCTGCGAGACGATCGCGCGCGCATTGAGCGACAAGTCCATGAGGAGCTGGTTGCGGCGCTCTTCAGGAAAGAAATTCACGATCCGATCCAGGGCCTGATTGGCGCTGTTGGCATGCAGGGTCGCCATGCAGAGGTGCCCGGTCTCGGCGAAGGCGATCGCGTATTCCATGGTGTCGCGGTCGCGGATCTCCCCGATCAGAATCACATCCGGCGCCTGACGCAAGGTGTTCTTGAGGGCCGCGAACCAATTGTGCGTATCGGCCCCGACCTCGCGATGGGTGATCAGGCAATTCTTGTGCTTATGGACGTATTCGACGGGGTCCTCGATCGTGATGATGTGCCCGTGCGACTTCTCGTTGCGGTAATCGATCATCGCCGCGAGCGACGTCGACTTCCCCGAACCCGTGCCGCCCACGAGGATCACGAGCCCGCGCTTGGTGAGACTCACGTCGCGCAAGACGTTCGGCAGGCTCAGATCGTCGAAGGTCGGGATCTTGCTGGTAATGGTGCGCAACACGATCCCCGTGTGCCCCTGTTGCACGAACACATTGACCCGAAAGCGCCCGATCCCGGGCGGGCTGATCGCGAAGTTGCACTCCTTCTCGGTCTCGAACTCGTGACGCTGCTTGTCGTTCATGATCGCGTAGGCGAAGGCCTTGGTGTGCTCGGGCGTCAGCCGCTGCTGGCCGGCCGGGGTCATCTTGCCGTCGAGTTTGATCGCGGGCGGAAAGTCGACCGACAGGAAGAGATCCGATGCCTTTTTGTTCAACATGAATTTCAACAGACCGTTGAGGGTCTGGCTCGCTTGTTCCGATGTCATGGCACCTCTCGTTCGCGGGGCGGAGCGTCATTCAGGGAGCGGACAGCGCACGGGTGGGACCCGATGCACGCCCCTCCATGCGAGTGTAGCCGATCACCATCGAAAGACCAGGCTCGTCCGTTCAGCGGAAGGCGGCGAGGGCCGCAGCGGTGGCTTGGGCGACGCCCTCGGCGGGCGACAATCCCGGCACGACCGGGACACAATCCACGAATCCCGCGATCGATGCGCCGAACGAGGGCTCGATGCGCCCGCACACGGCGATCGCCGGACAGCTGTGACGGCGGGCGATCTCCGCGACCACGCCCGGGCCCTTGCCGGCGAGCGTCTGGTCATCGCACGCGCCTTCGCCTGTCACGACGAGGCTTGCGCGCGCGATCGCGGCCGGCAGACCGATCAGGCGCGCAATCGTGCGCGCCCCGCTCGTGAGGCGCGCGCCGAGGAGTGCGAGCGCAAAACCGAGGCCGCCGGCGGCGCCGCTCCCGGGGCGCATCCGCACCGCCGCCCCGAACCCGGTCTCGAGCACGTCGGCGGCGTGCGCAAGACCGGCCGCGAGCCCCGCGAGGTCCTCCGCCCGGGCGCCCTTTTGAAGGGCGAACCGCAAGGCCCCGCCCGGCCCCAGGAGCGGATTCATGACATCCGCGAGCCCCACGATGCGCGTCGCGGACAGGCGCCGATCGAGACCCTGGACATCCACCGCCCGCAAATCCGCCAGATCGCCGCCGCGGGGATCCGGGTGACCCGGGAAACGCGCAGCCAAAGCCGTAAGACACCCGACACCGGCGTCGCACGTGGCCGTGCCGCCCAAGGCGACCGAGAGACTGCGCGCGCCGTGATCGAGGGCGTGGCGCATGAGTTCCCCAAGACCGAAGCTCGTGCGCGCGGCCAAAGGGCAGGGCGCGCCCCGCCATAGCCCCAGGACCTCGGCCGACTCGATCACGGCCAGAGGCCCCCGGGGGGTGGCGAACAGCCCGTAGGAGGCCATGACCGCGTCCCCGCAGGCCCCGGTCACGACCGCCGACACGCGTGTTCCCTTGCGCACCGCCAACACCACATCGAGCGTGCCGTCGCCACCGTCCGGCAGCGGGCGCAGAATTAGCGGGCGCCGGGACACGCGGCGCGCGCCGCTCGCCATCGCCTCGGCGGCGGCGAGCGGCGACAGGGTGCCCTTGAAGGCGTTGGGGGCGATGACTATCGGTGCATCAGCCACGCGATGAGGCTCACGACAAGGCTCACAAGCAGCGAGGTCGCAAGCCACACGTGGAGGCGCATGTCACCGATGCGCACCACGAAATCCCCCGGCAGGCGCCCCCAAGGAAAGCGCGCGATCGTCTTCCAGAAAAGCCCGACCACCACAAGGCCGATGCCGAGGATCACGAGATCGCGACCCACGCTCACGCCCCCCGATCCCGCAACGGGCAAGTCGCGCCCACGCGCTCCCGCAAAGGCCGTCGTCCCGTCATGCGCCCGGCCGGGGTTCATGGAGCAAAAACGCCGCCAGATCGTAGGCGTCCTTGGGCGCCAGGGTCTCGGGTTCGCCATAGGGCATGGCCGCCTCCAGGAACGCGGCCAGCATCGCGGTACGCGCAAGCTGCGAGCGCGCGCCGAAACTCGCCGGCCCCCAGACCGGGGGAAACACCTGGCGCCCGGCGACCCGCACGCCCTGTCCGGACGACCCGTGACACACGGCACAGCGCTGTCCGTAGAGCCGCGCCCCGCGCGCGCGGTTCGGGGCCCGAGCCGGCCGCGGGAGGGCCGGATAACCGCGCCCGGCCATGTGCGCGCCGACCGGCGCCCCGCGGCTCATCCAGCGCGCATACGCGAGAAGGTCGGTCATGACAGGGCTTCCAAGCGGCGGCGGCCGGCCGTTCTCGCTGTCGACGAAGGCCGCCTGGATGCGCCCGGCGAGCGTCGTGATGTGTCCATCGTAAAGACGCGGAAACAGCACCGCCGCGGCCCACAGGGGCGCCTCGTTCGCCGCGCGCCCCTCGCCCAGGTGGCAATCGCCGCACGAGAGGCGGTTGCCCACGTCATCCGAGGCGTAACGGCGGGTGTGATCGAAGAGCGCCCGGCCATGCAAGACCGCCACTCCGAACAGGCTCACGGGCACGGCGGCGCGTCGCGGCGGCAGGAAGCCGGCTTGCTGCAGTCGCATGACGCGCGCGCGGGGCGGCGGCGCCAAGACCGCGGGGCGCGCGCCGAGCGTACTCACGTAGAGCGCGATCTCCTCGATCTGGTGGCCGGTCAAGGGCCGCGCCGCGGCCCGCATCAATCCGAGCGTCAAGCCGTGCCGGGCACCGGCCCGGAACGCGCGCAGCTGCTCTTTCAGGTAGGCCGCGCGCTGGCCGGCAATCCACGGGAAGCGGGCCGCGAGTCCCCGCCCTCGGCGCCCATGGCAGCGCGCGCAGGCGACCAGTTTGTCGGCGAGGTCGCCGTGCTGATACAAGGCCTCGCCCGCGGCCCACGCCACGCGATCGAGGGTGGGCGGGACGTGGGGCGGTCGGGGACGAAACCGCGCGTAGTAGCGCGCGACCGCCGCCTTCTGCGCGCTCGTGAGTGCGCGCGCAATCGGCGTCATGATCCCGTTCAGCCGCTGGCCGTCCGCGAACGCGCGCAGGGCCGTGCGCACATACGCAACACCCAGCCCCGCGAGTTTCGGGTAAGCGAAGTGCCGCCGCCCCTGTCCCCGCGGCCCATGACAGGCCGCGCATGCCGGCACCGAACCCTCGCCCAGGAGCGCAAGCCGCGCCCCCGGGGTCAAGGGGGCGGCATGCGCGCCCAAGCCCGCGCCCACCGCGAGCACGAGGATGAGCGCGAGCGCCCCCCTCATCCTCACCCCCCGTGGACCAGGCCGAGGATGCCGATCACGATCAAATAGACGGCCACGATATAGTTCAGGAGGCGCGGCATGACGAGAATGAGAATGCCCGCAACCAAAGCCACAAGCGGCGCCAAAGCAAGATGGATCATCATCGTATTTTCCTCCCAGTGAATGACCAAGCGGAGCTGCAAACCCCGTGTCTCGATGCGTCAACCATGATCGTGCCCATGACAGTGCCAGCCCCACAGGAGCCGGGGCGCGTGCGCCGGCCCGTCATGGTGCCGTCGGCGCACGCCATGATAATGCCAGTGGCGATGAGATCCCGTATGCCGGCGATCGCTCAGCGTGAGCAACACGACGCCGACAGCCGTCGCCCAAAACGCAAGCCCCAGGGAGAGCGTCAGCGGCGTCTCGCCGCTTGCCGTCGCGAGCACGGCCGCGAAAAACGGCGCGCTCGCGAAATAGCTGCTGGTGCGGGCCGCGCCGAGCGTGCGCAACGCGACAATGAAGCCGACAAGACTCAACCCGTAGCCGACGAACCCCACGAGCAAGGCCTCGGGCACGGGCGTGATCGCGCCCCAGGGGCGCGAGACCATCGCGGCCAGGCCCAGATCGACAAGGCCCGCGACCGCCCCCTTGGTCCCGGCCAGGAACAAGGCATCGGCGTCGGCGACCCGCCGGGTCAGGATATTATCGAGCGCCCAGCCCCCGCAGGCGCAAGCGACCAGGAGATCCCCGACATGCCACGACAGGCGCGCCGCGGACCATCCCAGCCCCACCGCCGCCCCCACCACGAACGCCATCCCCAGCCACCGCCGGGCCCCGAAGGGCTCACGCAGCATCACGCGGGCCAACACCACCGTGAACACGGTCTCGAGATTCAAGAGCAAGGCCGCGTCCCCGGCCGTGGTGTCCGCAAGCCCTTGCACGAAGAGGAGCGGCGCGACGATCCCGCCGCTCACAAGCGACCCGAGAAACGCCGGCACGTGCGCGCGCGCAAAGCGTATCGGGACCCCGAGCAGGCGGCGCACCGCCACGATCGCCAGAAGCCCGATGCCGCAGCCGAGGTACAAAAGCCCCGCCAGCGCGACCGGCGGCAGGTGTGCGAGCAGCGTCTTCGCAAGCGGCACGGTCGCGCCGAACAAGAGCGCGGCCGCGACGGCGATGAGCGCCGCCATCGGCTAGACCCGGGCGGCGCCCGCCGGCGTCTGGCTCGCCATGCGCGCGGCATGCGGGACGGGGCCCAGACGGTGGCGCACCATGTAATGCTCGGCGCGCCCGATGAAAACCAGCAACGCCACCGCCAGGACGCCGAACACGAAGGTCGCCTTGAAGCGGCTGACGCCGTGGACATAGACGCTCGCGATCACGAGCAGACTAAACCACCACAGAAATCCGATCAGCGACACGTACGGAAAGAAACCGAGGATCGTGGTGAGGGGAGAGATGCCGTAACTATAGGCGAACGTCCGGTACGCGGTCTCGTAAGACTGCGACGAACCCATCAGCCGCCAGAACACGAAGAACACGGTGGTGAGGACGAAGCCCGACACCGTCAGAGCGATCGGCGCCAGGGCGAAGGCGCGCTCCGCGAACGCAAGCCCGCCCGCCGGCCCCATCACCACCGCCTGCAACAAGGACAAGAGGAGCATGTCGAACAGGCCGATGACCAAAAGGAAGACAAACGGCGCCCGAAAACCGCCCTGTTTGGGCATCGTTTGAAAAAACGCCACCGGGTGGGTGATCACGCGCACGGACGTGCCCGCGATGACCCGGATGATCCCCCCGAACGTGTCCCCCTGCCGCATGCTGCCCCCCGCCGGTCTTTCCCGCAAGCATACCAGCGCCCGCTTACAAACAGCTAGCATCCGCTCAGGGGAAGGGAAAGGGGTTCTGGGTGGGCGGTCCGGACGGAGTGCCGGCCGGCGCGGGCGGGACCCCCGTGGACCCTTGGGCGGGGCCCATCGGAAACGGCGAGGTCTGGGGCGGGATGCCGACTCCCGCCCCCCCGCTCATTTGGTTGAGAAGCGCCAAGTCCGAATCGACCAGGCGGCTGTCCTCGCTCAGAAGGGCGGCGAGCCGCGCGCGGCTCGTCGCGCTCGCCATTTGCGCAACGACGGCACTCTGGGTCTCGAGATTCGCCCGCAAAACCGCGAAGGCTTGAGCGCCGGCGGCAACCGGAGGCGCGAGCGCGACGACGCGCGCGCCCGCGGTGCTCATGACGAGCACCGCCGCCATGCCGCCTAAGAACCGGGCCCAGGATCCGCCTTTAGGTCCCACCGCCGCTGGTGCCGGTGCCGCTCCCGGTCCGGCTGCCGGTCCCGGCGCCCGCCGAACCCGAGGAGCCGGAGTCACCGCGGTTGGTCCCGGTGCCATTGTTGTGCATATTGCCAGCGCCCGTGCCGGAACGGCCGGTGCCACCCGCCCCCGTGCCCCCGGTCGTGCCCGAGGACGACGTCGTGCCGGCGCCGGTACCCGCCGTGCCGCCCGCGGCCTTATGGTGGCAAGCGGTCAGCATGGTCATGAGCAGCAAGGAACTGCCGACAGCCGCAAACGTTCTTTTCATGCGTCCTCCTTAAAGACGTGTGCAGGAACGTCGCTCGACGATACCAGCATATTCCGGAGGTCGTGTGAGACCTACGACGGAGCCCATCAGGAGCGCCCGCGGGAGACGACCCCGATCGCGCGGCAAAACGAAGCCCGTGAGAGACATCGCCTCTCACGGGCCAATTTCCCCCCTGGTCCGCCTGCATTCTTCCCTCAGGCGATTTCTGACGTCCCTCCAGGGTTGGACTATCCTTTCTCTCGCCCCCGCCTGACGCGGTCTCCCACAACCGATACGCCCTGCATGAGTCGGCCTTCGCGGCGCACGATAACACGATCCGCGCGCGCCGATCCAGTCTTTGTCCAATAATCATTGTGTATTTATATAATAAAATGATTATCTATAAGCGACCGGCGCACCCCCACCCCTATCTCAGGCCCCGCCCGTCACCCCGGCCCCGCGGGATCCCCGCCGGTCCGCAGCCAGGTCTCCAGGGCGCGGTGCAGATCGGGCAGCAGGGCCGACCAATCCGCGCCCTCGGGCCTCCGAAACACCCGCATGGCGGGGTACCAGGGGCTCTGTGTGCCGGTCCCCGGCCAGCGCCAGTTGGGGCGCGAATGCACCAGGACCCAGACCGGCCGATCCATGGCGCCCGCCAGATGCGCGACGGCGCTGTCGACGCTGATGACGAGGTCCATCGACGCCAGCACCGCGGCGGTGTCGGCAAAATCGTGCAGATCGGCGGACAGGTCTAAGACCCCGTCCAGGGCGGCCTCGGCCAGCTTGCCTTGTTCGGGTCCAAGCTGCAGGGCGTGCCAAGCGATCCCGGGCACGGCGAGGAGCGCCCGGGCGGTCGCGAAACCCAGGTTGTGGCTGTTGCCGGCCCAGACGAGGGCCACGCGCGGCCCCGCGGTCGACTTGAGCCTACGCTCCCAGGCCTCCCGGTCCGCGCTCGGGGCCTGCAGATAGCCGACCGCGAACGGCCGCTCGTCCGGCCGCAGGGCCAGACGCGCCGGCAGGTCCATGAGCGGCAGGACATAGTCCACGGGCCCCGGGGCGCTCAGGATGTCGGGGTGCGCGGGGCGCTCCACGACCGGGATATCCGGAAAGTTCGCCGCCAGGAGCCGCCGCAAGGCGGCCGGGGTCTCCAGAAGGACCGTGGCCCCCCGCGCCTGCACGCGGCGGATCAGCGGCACGAACTGCAGGGCATCGCCGAAGCCCTGCTCCGTCCAGATGAGGATCCGCCGGCCGGCGATCTCCTCCCCGCGCCACACGGGCGCCGGCAGGCGGCGGCGCGGTTCCGGGCACTCCGGCCAGTGCCAGCGCCATGCGTACTCCTGCCAGCCCTCGGTCCAAGTGGCGTCGTCGCACAGCAGGCTGAGCGCGAGGTCCCAGTGGGCCAGGGCAAAGCCCGGGGCCAAGTGCAAGGCGAGCCGATAGCAGGCGATCGCCTCGCGGACGCGCCCGCCCTGGTTGAAGGCAAAACCGAGCGAGGTCAGGGCCTTCTCGACCGAGCTGACCGCGAGCGGCGGGCCGGGCGGCAGATCGGCGATGGTCGCGCCCACGTCCCCCGGCAGCCCGACCGCATCGAGCAAGCGGGCGATCTCCGGATACACCCGGGCGGCGAGCCGCGCAGCCTGGGCAAAACACCGCGCGATCTCGGCATCCCAGTCCTCGGGGGCCGCGTCCTTCTGCGCGATCTTGACCCGCACCAAGCCGCCGTTCAGCCAGCCGAGGTAGTGGCGGGGCTCGCGGCGCACGACGTCCGCGAACCGGGCGGCGGCCTGGCGCTCCGCGCCGGCCCGCTCGAGCGCGCAGCCCCAGTCGATCTCCAGGGCCAGCAGGGCGGGGGTCTCACCGGCCGCCTCGAGGACCCGGCTCAGGGTTGCGTAGGCCCCCCACTCCTGGGCGTGCAGGGTCAGCGCCCGATGCGCCAGGGCCTGGGCGCGCGCGCCGTCGCCTTGGAGGCGCGCGATCTCGCCCAATTGCGCCAGGCAATGCGCCGTGAGCGACGGCTGGTCGCTGAGCGACTGGTAGAGGTGGCGGGCGCCGGTGAGATCGCCGTCCTTCAGACACCGCGCCGCGTCCTGCAGGGCGCCCTGCAGGCCCGCGGGCAGGAGGCGGGTCTTGCGGGCGACCGGCGGCACGGGATGGGCCTCAGGCGTGGGAGAGGGCCGGGAACGCAAGCCCCAGGGACCCCCACAGGGCCTGCACGGCGGCGACCGCGGCATCGCCCGCGTCGCGGCACTCCGCGGGCAGCGCCTGGGCCTTGTCGTGGATCAGGAAGGGCTCCACCGCCCGCTGCGAGCCATAGCGGCCGCGGTAGTCCTGGACGAGCCCCTCGAGGGCCTCGCGCCCGTAGGGGATCAGGCGGATCTCCCCGCGGTCGGCGAGAAAGAGCCCGGAGGTCGCCATGCGCGTATAGAAGGCCGTCCAGCTCACCTCGACCGCCCGGACATACGTCATCCGCGCGATCTCCGCGGCCGTGTGGCCGAGCCAGGCGAGGTCCTCCCGGACCCAGCGCTCGATCGCGCTGCGGGGCTTGGCGGCGGGGAAGAGGCCGTCCGCCGGCAGGCCGCCCGACTTCTCGGCGATGGAGATCGCGGTCGGCAGCGGGTGGCGCACGGTGACGAGGTAGTCGGCCGCGCCCTGGCCGAGGAGCACCTTGAGGCTGCCCGCCCAGTGCACGAGCTTGTGCATCTTCTTCGGAATGAGCCAGGTGCCGTCCGTCTGGCAGCTGCCCTTGCGGCGGTAGTAGAGGTGGGCGATCACCAGGAATTCGGCCATCTGGAACAGGGTCTCCTGCAAGTGACAGTAGGGCTGGTTGGGGGTGCCCGGCGCGTACCAGCAGTCGCGCATCTCCGGGAAGCCGTCATGGGCCAAGGCCTCGGAGACGCGCGTGTGGTCGAACCCGAGCGTGCGCAAGAGCTCCTTGGTGAGGTAACTGCCGCCCGAGCGGGGGTAGCCGATGACGAAGGCGAAATGATCGTGCGCCAGATACTGGCGCGCGACCGGATACTGCCCCGCGAACAGCGCGATCGTGAGGTGCAAGAGGTCGCGGACGGCCCGCTGGCTGAAGGGCGTCTGAAAGAGCGCCCCGTCGAACACTGGCATCCGCGCCTCGGTGTGCAGAAAATCCACCGTCTGGTTGGCCCAGTCATAGGAGCCGTCGGTCCAATCGGCGAACTGGGCGTTCAGCTCCGCGAGGATCCCGAGAAAGGCGGTCGAGGGCTGCAGCCGCAGATGGATGTCCAGGCGCGGCGGCGGGGCGGACGCCGGCCGGGCCTGCGGGGCGGGACCTGC
>DAHWKH010000094.1 GCA_027343725.1 Acidiferrobacteraceae bacterium | reverse complement strand
GTTCATGTGCGAGTGCTTGCCTTGACTCGGACCCATGCCGGAGGTCGTGTAGCGCTTCAAGAGCTCGCTCGTGTCGAAGCCTTCCTGAATGGCGTTGATGTAGTCCTGATACTGGAGGTCTTCATCGAAATCGAGGAATTCCCGGCCTCGCGGGTGGCTCACAAAGGGCCACGGGTGGCTGTGCGCGATGGTATCGCGCGCCACCACCGGGGCATCCGCTTCCCGGCATCCGGCGTGCGCGGCGGCGCGTTCTCCGGCGTGTCTGCCATCGGCAAGACGGGCCTCCGGGGCAAAGACCCCGTTCACGCGTCCGCAGGCAAAGACCCCATCGGGCAGCGCGCCCGGGACCCATTGCTCCAAGGCCTTGTCGTAGATAAGCCGGCCCCCGGCCTGGCACAAGAGCGCGGCCGCGGGGGCGAAGCCGGTACTGAGGATGACGCCATCGCAGGCGATCTCGCGATAGGAGGGGGACGCCTGCCCTTCGGCGCCGAGGGGCGCGACGCGTACCGCCGCCACCCCGAGACGATCCGGCGTGGGCACGGCCTCGGTGATAGCGCAGGCCGCACACACCTCCACGCCTTGGGCGCGCAGATCCCAAGCCTCTTTGGGGGTAGGTCTCATATCCACGATGAGTGCGATCGCGACCCCGTGGGCCTGTAAGGCCTTCGCCACCTCGTAGCCTTCGGCGTTGGCGACCAGCAGCACGGCGCGCTCCATCGGTCGAATCGCATAGCGATAGATGAGCCGCAGGGCCGCGGAGCCGAGCAGGATGCCAGGGAGGTCGTTATGGCGGAACACCGCCGGCTGCTCCCAAAGGCCGGTCGCGCACACCACCGCGCGGGAGTGCATCTTGCTCATGTGATGAGGGTCTACGAGCGCCACGCTCTGCCCCGCGTAATAGCCGGCCGCGCAGGTCGCCTCTCGCACCTCGATGTTAGGATGCGTCCGCGCCCGCCGGATCAGTGCCTGGATGTCGAGGCCCGCGTCCGAAAGGCCCGTGGGATGGTAGGTGGCGCTGCCGCCGATATGCGCGTTCTCATCCACCAACACCACGCGCGCGCCGCAGTCGGCGGCGGCGAGCGCGGCCGCAAGCCCCGAGGGGCCGGCGCCGATGACGAGCACGTCGCAAAACTCGTAGCGCGTCACAGTCCTAAGACGCGGTGCCGTGAGGTTGATGACGCCAAGACCGGCAACCCGCCGGAACAGGCGCTCCCATAAGGGGAATAGGCGCTTGGCGTAGAAGGCCTTGTAATAGAAGCCGACCGGCAGGAAGCGCGACAGCCGATCGAGCACGAACCCCCGATCGTGGGCGACACCGCCCCAGGTATTGACGGCGCGCACCACCATGCCGGCCTCCACCGGGCTTATGTCGGCGCGGATATTGATCCGCTCGCAGGTCTGCACCAGGACGTTCACGTCATGATTAGCAGCCGACAGCACGCCTCGCGGCCGGTGATATTTGAAGCTGCGCCCGAGCACGGTTCGGCCGGCGGCCAACAGCGCGCTGGTGATGGTGTCACCGGCGTAGGCCGGCACAGCCTGCCCCTCGAACACGAAAGACAGCGGCCGTTGCCGGTCTATCCATTCGCCGGCGATGGGCGGCAGGCGCGTGGGGCCGCTCATGGCGCGCCACCCTTGAAGAGGTAGGTCGTGCTCACGACATCGGTGGCGGTGTCGCGCTCGGCGATGAACCAGGAGTGGCTCGGCGTATGGCACCACCACTCGCGCCTTACGCCGGGGACGCCCGCACGGTTGAAGACCGCATCCGCCCACAGGGCATCGTCCACCGAGGACGGATCCGGCATGGCGCGCAGCGCGCCCCCGTAGAAGAATTCCGAGAGCGGGCGAGGTCCGTTGACGGGGCAGGTGAGGGTCTTCATGAGGGCCTCAATGGCCGACCGCGGCCGCGCCGCGCTCGCCGGTCAGGGCGAAATCCCGAAAGCGATCGAGCCCGAACCCTGTGATGAGCGGGTGGGGGTGGTCGTGGGCCAGGGTGTGCGCCATGGTCTTGCCGCAGATCGGGGTGGCCTTGAATCCCCAGGTGCCCCAGCCGCCATCCACATAGAAGCCGCGGATCGGGGTCTTGCCCATGATGGGCGCGAAGTCCGGTGTCATGTCGGCCATGCCCGCCCATTGGCGCACCACACCGACCTGCGACAAAAACGGAAAGAGATCGAGTATGCGCGAGGCGAGCCCCTCGGCGAACTCCAGGGTCGAGCGTGTCTGATGCAGTTCGTAAGGGTCGAGTGCCGCCCCCAGCACCAGTTCGCCGCGCGCCGATTGGCTGACATGGACATGCAGGCTGCCGGAGACCACGATCGGGTCGAGCCACGGTTTCATGGGTTCTGTCACCATCGCCTGCAGCGGGTGGACGACGATGGGGCTTGCGAGGCCGACCATGTCCAAGACGCGTGGAGTGGAGCCGGCGACCGCGCATAGCACCTTGCGGGTGGCGATCGGTCCGCGCGAGGTGCGCACCCCGCTCACCGCGCCGCCGGACGTCTCGACGCCCAAGACCTCCGTTTGTGGGTGGATCTCGACGCCGAGCCTATCGGCGGCGCGCCCATAGGCCCAGGCCACGGCGTCGTGGCGGGCGATGGCGCCGGGTGCGTGATAGAGGGCGCCGACGATAGGCGCATGACCGTCGCAGGAGAGGTCGATGCCGGGGACCGCCTTTTGGATCTCATCGGGACCCACGACCTCGGAGTCGACCTGGCAATGCTTATTGATCTCGGCGCGTTGGCGCATGGTGCGCAGCGCCGCATCGCT
>DAHWKH010000038.1 GCA_027343725.1 Acidiferrobacteraceae bacterium | reverse complement strand
CGACCCAAATCAGAAATGTCCCCTTCCGACCAAAGCAGAAATGTCCCCATCCGTCAGGCGATGGCATGACCGAGCCGCAATCCGGCGGGCTAGGGCCTGCGGGCCCGGGTATCCCAGGGATGGTCGGGGGCGGGTTTATAGGCCGTTTGGCCGTCTGCCAGGCTTTGGCTTGGCCCCCCTTCTCGCAAACTAGGGGACATGACGGCTTTGGGCTAACAGTGGGCGCGGCTCGCCCCGCTCCACTCGATGGGTTACACTGGGTCCACACGCGCCGGAGGACCATGCCCAACCACGCGCCACTCCCCATCGAGCAGTACGCCCTCATCGGCAACGCCGTGACCGGCGCCTTGATCGGACAGAACGGCTCGATCGACTGGTTCTGCGCCCCCCGCGTCGATTCCGCGGCCTGTTTTGCCGCGCTGCTCGGTGACCAGAACAACGGCTGCTGGCAGATCACCCCACAGGCGGCGGTCCGACACGTCACGCGCCGTTATCGCCGCGACACCCTGATCCTCGAGACCGATTTCGAAACGGCCGACGGCGCCGTCCGCCTGATCGATTTCATGCCCATCGCCGGAGACGGCCGCACTGGGTGCCGCATCATCCGCATCGTCGAGGGCTTGCGCGGCACCGTCGCCATGCGCATGGGGCTCATGATCCGCTTCTACTACGGGTCCATGATGCCCTGGGTGCGGCGCGTGGACGGCGTGACCCTGGCAGTCGCCGGGCCCGACAGCCTCTACCTGGACGCCTCGGTCGCGACCCACGGCGAGGGCCCCGCGACCGTCAGTCGATTCCCGATCTCCGCGGGCGAGCGACAGGTGTTCCAGTTGACCTATCAGCCGACGCACGAGACGAGCCATGAGGCGCTCGATGCCGCCCAGGCCCTGGCGAGGACCGAGCGTTGGTGGCAGACGTGGGCACGGCAATGCCAGTATGAGGGACCCTGGCGGGATGACGTCATGCGGTCGCTCATCACACTCAAGGCCCTGACCTGCCGCCCGACCGGCGGCATCGCCGCCGCCCTCACCACCTCCCTGCCGGAACGCATCGGGGGGAGCCGCAATTGGGACTACCGGTTCTGCTGGGTCCGCGACGCGACCTTCATTCTCTGGTCATTGCTCACGACCGGCTACACCGAGGAGGCGGCGCAATGGCGCGAGTGGCTTTTGCGCGCGGTCGCGGGCAGCCCCGCGGATCTCCAGATCGTCTATGGAGTGGCCGGCGAGCGCTGGCTCGGCGAGCGCGAGATTCCCTGGCTTGCGGGCTACGAACACTCCCAACCGGTGCACGTCGGCAATGCCGCCTCCGAGCAGTTTCAGCTCGATGTCTACGGCGAACTCATGGACTCGCTGCACCTGGCGCGGCACACCGGCCTACATCCGGAGGCCCACGCCTGGCGCATCCAATGCGCGATCATGGAGTTCCTGGAAAGCCATTGGCAGCAACCGGACGACGGCATCTGGGAGATGCGTGGGGGGCGGCGGCATTTCACACACTCGAAGGTCATGGCCTGGGTGGCCTTCGACCGCGCCGTCAAGGACGCGACCCGCTATCACCTGAAAGGCCCCGTGGACCGCTGGGCGAAGATCCGCGATGCCATCCACGAGGACGTCTGCGCGAAGGGCTTCGACAAGGCCGCCAACCGCTTCACCCAGTCCTACGGAAGTCACAACGTGGATGCCAGCCTGCTCATGATGGCCTTGGTCGGTTTCCTGCCGCCCGAGGACCCCCGCATCCGCGCGACGGTCGCGGCGATCGAGGCAGAACTCGTGGTCGAGGGCTTTGTTATGCGCTATCGCACCGAAGACTCACCCGACGGCCTGCCGCACGGCGAGGGCGTCTTCCTGCCGTGTTCGTTTTGGCTCGTCGACAATCTCGTCCTGCAAGGCCGCCGCGAGGAGGCCTTGTCGCTCTTCAACCGCCTCCTTGCGCTTCAGAACGACGTCGGCCTCCTCGCGGAGGAGTACGACATGGGCGCGCGGCGCATGGTCGGAAACTTTCCGCAGGCCTTCACCCACGTGGCGCTCATCAACTCCGCGCGCAATCTCACGGGCGGCGATCCGACGATGCGCGTCATGCCCAAGCGCCGCCGCGCAGCCCCTCACAAGCGCTGATAAATGCGCGTGAGCCACACCGGGGTGCGCGCCTCGTAGACCTTCTCGAAACCCGCCTTCCGGATCCAGACGTCGAGCATCCCAGGCTCGTGCACGAACGGCCTATAGGCGCTGCGGGTCAGCCACAGGACACCGGTCGCGATCCGCGCAAGCACCCGGTTCAGGACGTGTCCGCGCGGCACGGTCAGGGCGCACAGGGCGCCGCTGTGGGCCACGGCCCGCTCGACGAGGCCGCGGGCGTCGGGATAGCAGCAGATCACCTTGTCGAGCAACGTGATATCCGCAGGCGCGATATCCGCCGCCACGTCCTCGAAGTCCCCCAGGCGGTAGTCCGTGCGTGCGGAAAGCCCGGCGCGCAACGCCTCCTCGCGGGCCTCGGCGAGTTGCGCCTCCGACAGATCGACCCCGACCGCCGAACGCGCGCCGAGACGCAGGAGCTCATGATGCAGATAACCGACGCCGCAACCGATGTCGAGGAGCGAACGGCCCTGGAAGCCCTGCGCGGCCAGTCCCGCCACCAGCTGCTTCTGGGTCGCCTCGAGCCCCTTGCGTCGATAACGGCTGGCGTACCGCCTGGCGAAACGCGAGAAGAAGCGCCCGATCCCGCCGCTGTCCGTTGCGGTGCAGCAACACACCATCGCCCACCTCCCAAAGCCTCAAGCCTAATCGTGCGGGCCATGCGCGACAAGCGGGCGTTAGCGGAACAGCGTCATCTGGATCGCCACGACCACGAGCAACGCCCCCAGAATGCGGCGCAGCCCCACGACCGGCAAGCGGTGCGCCAAGCGCACCCCCAAGGGCACGGCCGCAAGCGAGACGCTGGTGAGGCCGATCAGCGCCGGGAGATACACATAACCCAGGCTCTCGGCGGGCAGGGACACCTGCCGTTGGCCGGCGAGCACGAAGCCCGCGGTGCCGAACAAGGCGATCGGGAACCCGAGCACGGTCGACACCGCGATCGCGCGCCGCAAATCGACCTCGCAGGCGCTCAGAAACGGGATCGTCATGCTGCCCCCGCCGATGCCGAGCAGGGCCGAGACCGCGCCGATACAGCCGCCCACGGCCCACAAGACCGGGCGTGAGGGTAAGCCGCGCCAAGCCTTCGGGCGCCAGCCGCTCATGAGCTGCCAGGCCACGAAACCGAGAAACACGCCAAAGATCTCTTTCAAGAGCGCGCCCGGGAGGAAACCCGCGGCGTAAGCCCCCGCGAAACTGCCGAGAAACGCGGCCCCGGCGAGCGTCGTTGCGAGCGGCCAGTCGATCGCGCGGCGTTTGTGCTGGGCGCGCACCGCCGCGAGCGAGGTGAACAGGATGCTGGCAAGCGATGTGCCGATCGCGAGCTTGATGGCGACGGGTGCCGCCACGTGGTTGCGCTCGAACAGAAACAAAAGCGCGGGCACGATGATGCTGCCGCCGCCGACACCGAGCATGCCGGCAAGCAGGCCGACGATCAGGCCCAAGCCCATATACACCCCGAGCAGCGCCACCGGTTTATCCCGGTCCCGACTCCCGCCGGGTGCGCCAGCGACGCAGGGTCGCAAGCCGCCAGTACATATAAAACCGCACCAGCGCAGACGCCCGGCGGCGACGCAACAGCTCATCCACGCGCGCGCGCATGTCGGCCAGCCGCATGTCGCTCACAAAGCCCGCCCCATCGTGACAATAACTGCAGTAGGGTTGCCCCGTGCGCCGATGCGCGTCGTAGATGAGCGGCATGCCGCAGCTCTGGCAGCGCGTGCGTTCCGCGAGCCATTGCTTCTTGAGGGCGGTCAAAAACGTTTTTGCGATCGTCATGAACCCGTGCGGCGTGCTGAGACTCGTAAGCCTCGCGCGCTCTCGCTGGCCGCGGGCTTCGACAAGGCACTGACAGCATAACAGTCTCGGCTGGCCAGGGCCACCCGATGACCGGGCGCAAACTGGGATATAGTGTGAGTGTCGCCAAAGGCGACCCGAGCATCCGGAGACCGTCACCATGCCGTTGTCCCCTATCCGCCGCGAGCGCCGCGCCGCATGACGCACCGCGCCCCCGATTCCCTGCGCCGGCAGGCGGTGCGCGCCGCCGGACTGGGCATGTTCCTCGACGGCTTCGACATCAGCATCATGGCGATCGCACTCCTGCCCTTGCGCGGTGACTGGCACCTGGGGCCGGGGGCGATCGGCAATCTCATGGCGTCGGCGCTCATCGGCTCGTTCGTCGGTGCCCTCATCGGTGGTCCGCTCGTCGATCGCTTCGGGCGGCGGGCCTTGTTGTTGCCGAACGTCGTGCTCTACGCCCTCGGCGCCGGTGCGAGCGCCGCGAGTCTTGGCCTCCTGAGTCTGTGGTTCGGCCGCTTCTGCGTGGGTCTGGCCGTCGGTATGGATTACCCACTGGTCGCGACCGTCGTCGCCGAATACAGCGGCGATCAACGCCGCGGCCACGGCTTTGGATGGATCAATTTCGCCTGGTACGCGGGCGCCCTCGGCTCGACCCTCATCGGGCTCGCCCTGCTCCCACTGGGCGCCCTCTCCTGGCGCTTCATGTTGGGTGCCGCCATCCTGCCGGCGCTCGTCCTCCTCTGGCTCAGGCGCCAAATCCCCGAATCCCCGCGCTGGCTCATGCGCCGCGGGGACGAGACCGCCGCCCAAGAGGCCATCGCGCGCCTCCATCCGGACTGGGCGCCCGCTCAGCGCGCGCACGCTCTGGACGGTTACCGCGGCACGCGCCAACCCCTGTCCGTCCTCCTGCACGGACGCTGGCGCAAGCGCCTCGTTCTCAGCCTGATCCCCTGGTTTTGCCTGGATGTGGTGGGCCTTGGCATCGGCCTCTATTTCCCGGTCGTCCTGCGCATGCAGGGCTTGGTGCACGACAACGTCGCGGCGAGCGCCATCAACGCGGCCTTCCTGGTCCTGTCGGCGGCCGGCATCGCGCTTGCGATCACGCGCCTCGATCGCTGGGGCCGCATCCCCCTCCAGATCACGGGGTTCGTGGCCATGACGCTCGGACTGCTGGTCTTTGCCTGGGGCCTCGTCGGGCATGCGCCCTCGTGGGTGTTCGCGGGGGCCGCAATCTATTCGCTTGGCACCGGCGTCGGCCCGGGCGTGACCGCCATGGCGCTGGCGGTCGAGATTTTCCCGACCGAGCTGCGCGCAAGCGCGGGCGGGTTGGCGACCGCCTTCTCGCGCCTGGGCGCAGTGCTCTCCGCGCTTGTGTTTCCGCGCCTGCAGGCGAGTCTCGGGCTTGCCAGCGTCCTCATCCTCATGGGCGGCGTGACACTCGTCGGCGCCTGGATCACCTTCCTCTATCCCCTCGAGCCCGCGCGCTTGAGTCTCGAGGCCCTGGAAGACCCCGGGGCGCACGGCCTTTGACCCGGAGCGGTGGCCCTTATACGCTGTGAGTAGGCCCCCTGGACCTGGACGCCATGCCCCCACGTCCCGCGCTCACGATCCTCGCGCTTGCGGCCTGTCTCGCGCTCGCCGCGTGCGCCGGCGCCCTCACGCCTGCAAGCTGCCCCCGGCCGCTGCCCCGCCCGGCCCGGCCGACCTTAGGCATCCTGCGCGCGGGCTGGCATACGGGCCTTGTGCTGCCGGCCCGGGCCCTCACGGGACCCCTGGCGGCGCTCCGCGCGCGCTACCCGCGCGCCCGTTTCCTCACCATCGGCTGGGGCAACCGCGCCTTCTACCGGGCCCGTCACCCCGGACCGCTCATGGCCCTGCGGGCCCTCTTCCCCTCCGCGAGCGCCGTGCACGTGCGCGCGTTGCGCGCGCGCCCCACGGCGCGCCGCTCCGTGCGACTCGCCTGGCGGCGACTGCCCAAGGGTGGCTGGCATCGGTTGCGGGCGTTTTTGATGACTAGCTTTTCCCATACGCCCAGGGGCGCCCTCGAACCGCTCGCGCCGGAGGGCACCGACAGCGCCTTCTTCGCCTCGCCGTTGACCTACGATGGCTTTCACACCTGCAACACCTGGACGCTCGACGCCTTGCACGCAGCCGGCCTGCCGGTCAACGCGACCGGGGCGGTGTTCGCGGGGCAGGTCACAGCGGCCGTGCGCGTGCATCCGCCATGCACCCAGGCCGCAGGCCCCCGGCGTGCGCCCCCAAGCTCCTAGAAACGTCTTGACAAACAGGGGCTTTGCGCCTATTTCCAGGAAAGGGCCGAAAGAGATCCGGGGAGGGGTTGTTTGCGATCAAAAACACGGGACCAAGGCCCCGAGGCCTATGGCTCGGAGGCGGCCCAGCTGCTGCGGCGCGCGGGCGAGCGCCTGCAGCCCACGCTCGACGGCGCGCTCACGCTCTTCTACGAGGACCTCTCGGGAGGCGGTCCGCCCCTCCAGACCCTCTTGACATCCGAGCAGTGGCGGGACATCCGGCGGGATCACCCTCTGAACCACCTGCTGGATCCCGACCTCTCGGAGGCCTCCCAGCGGACCCAAGCGCGCGCCTCCGGTTCGCGCCACGCCCTGTTGGGCTTCACGGAACGCGCCGTGGTCGATGCCTACGGGCGCTGTCTCACCCACCTCCTGGAACCCCTGGGCGCATGCCCCCGATCCGCGCGCGACGCAGTCGCCCTGCGCACCGTCATCACCCGCCGCATCACCGCCTCGATGGCAGGCGAAATGGAAGGGCAACGGCGCATCCTCGACAGCGAGCAGCAGGCGCTCGCCGCCGTCACCCACGCGCCCGCGACCTCCGGCACGCTCGCGCAGTCCGTGCGCCACACCCTCGAAATCCTCATGACCCTGGAGGGCATGGTCGCGGGGACCTTGACGCGCCCCGACGCGCAGGGCCGTTTGCAGCACGAGATCGTCGTCGGCAAGACGTTCGAATGCCACGCATCGCACCTCACCGAACACGCGCTCCTGCCCTGCATTCACGAGGCGGACCCGCGCGGACAAGGCCCGTCCGGGCGCGCCTGGCGCTCGCGGAGTGTGCGCACGGTGGCGGTCCTAACGGCCGACCCGGCGACCGCGCCGTGGCACGACTTTGCGCGCCTGCTCGGTTACGCCTCGATCGCCGCCATCCCGATCCTCGACTCCGAAGGCGAACCCCACGGCATCGTGAGTCTCTATCACAGCGCCCCGGGGTATTTCGGCGCCGCGCACCGCGAGCGCTTCCTCGCCGACCTCGGCGCGCTCTTCGCCCAGCGCCTGACGCCCCATATCCAGATCGATCCGATGCTCCCCTATGCCATCGGGGCCCACTACCGCGAACGGGTCATGCGCGGCGACGTGCGCATGCTCTACCAGCCGGTGATCGATCTCACCTCCGGTCAGCTGTACAAGGTCGAGGCCCTCGCCCGCCTGCCCCGCGACGACGGCGGCGACATCGCACCCGCGGACTTCCTGCCGGCGCTCGGCAGCCGGGAGTTACGGGAACTGTTCGCCTTGGGTTTGCGTCAGGCCCTGACGGACCTGCGTCATTGGGACCGCCAGGGAATCGCCGTGCGGGTCGCCGTCAACCTCCCGCCCCAGGCGCTCGTCGATCCGGACTATTTCGCGATCGCGCGCGGCGTCCTGCGCGACATCCCCGTCGACGCCGCGCGCCTCACCCTCGAACTCCTCGAAAACGACGAGATCGACCAGCAATACGACCCGGCCGTCATCCTCTCGGAGTGGCGCGCGCTCGGCGTGCAACTCGCCCAGGACGATCTCGGGTCCGGTTACAGCTCCCTTCTGCGCATGGAACGGCTCGCGGTCGATGACGTCAAGATCGATCAGGGCCTCGTGAGCGGCGCCACCCTGATGCCGCGCAAGGCCCTCCAGTTCCTCCACCCCCTCACGCGACTCGCGCATGA
>DAHWKH010000035.1 GCA_027343725.1 Acidiferrobacteraceae bacterium | reverse complement strand
TCATGCGCGCAGTCCCGGTCGGCTGCCTCAGGACCCAGCGGATCGAGACTCCCCCATACAACAGTGCCAAAACGGCACAGCCCAACACGACAACAAGATCAACGGACATAACCGGTTCTCCTCGACTTTCCGCGTCCGGACCTTGGTATCGACGGCCGTCCGCATGCGGCAGAGCGCTCGAGTGGCCCGCGCCCCGCCGCGCGCGCTTTTCCTCGCGCCGTCATGACTCGGCCCGCCTTATACGTGCAGGAGGTGTACTTGGCGCCATACGATATATACGCCGACCACACCGATGACGACCACAAACACCGAATTGAGGGTGCTCCTCTTGTTTTTACCCAAATAATCGGCCAATGCCGAGCCGAAGTAGCCACTCACGACGCCGCCTATCAGCAATAAAAGCACCAGCCACCAATTCACTAAACCGGATACCGCATAGCTCGCGCTGCTGGTGCCGGCGAAAACCGTGATAGCCGCCAGGGATGACCCGATTGCGTCGACTATGGATAAGCGATTGGCCCAGACGAGGCTCGGCACGATCAAAAATCCGCCGCCGACCCCGAAAAATCCCGATAGCGCGCCGACGCCGAGCCCGGCCCCGAGCGCTGCTGATACGCGCCGGGAATCCGTATGCGACGATACCGCTGGGACTTTGGCACGGTTATGCCACATTTGATACGCGATCCATAGCATGAGAAGCCCGAACAGAAACAGCAAATCCTGCCCGTTGACCATCTTTCCGAGGTGGGCACCGATCAATGCGCCCAAAACCCCCGCCATGCTGAAAAACAGGATTGCGCGCCACCGCACATGACCGCATCGCGCGTGCATGTAGCAATTGGTCAGGGCGTTGACGGTGACCACCGCCGCCGTGGTGCCCACGGCCACGTGAATGTTTTTTATCCCGACAAGATATACGAGAAGCGGAACCGCCAGGATTCCCGCCCCACTTCCGATGAGACCCAGGGTGAAGCCGATAAGTGCCCCTGACAAAACGCCGAGAACCATCTGATCCGTTGTCAACGTCATGATCATGACACGCTCTCCTAGTAGTGCCCCGCGTACACGCCGCGTCACAAGCGGTGGACTGCGCGAGTGACCTCACCCGCTTGGCCGCGCCCTCGTTGCCTTGGCCGACGGGGTCGAGGCAACGCCCTCCCCAACGCCACTCTCGTGGCATTGCGCCATCGTCCTGGACTCGAGTGTCAGATAAACTCGATAAATAAGGCCGATGTCCACACCTTGCTGTCGTCTACCTGCCGCCCCACGAAATAGACGGGCCGGAATCCGTGCGGACCATTGTCCGCGGAGATGTCGATCTCACCAGAAACGTCCCGTGGCGTCGGCAGGTCGCTCATCCGTTCCGCGGCGACGAACATCTCGACGCCCGGGAGATCCTGGCGCAGGCGGCCCTTTTCGAGCAGATCGGCTCCGGTGATTTCCCAGCTCACTGTCGGGCAATGCATGAAAGGGTTGCCCTTCGTGGGATCACCCACTTTCACGTACCCATCTATCGAACATGTCAGTGTTATGACGGCGCCGGCAAGGTTGGACACGTCCATCTCGATGGCGTCGATGTCACCGTACGTATCGCTGCGAAAACCGATTTGCGTGCCGCTTTCGCGCCAGCAGGTTTCCTCGATGTGCTCGAAACCCTGCGCGCAAAAGGCGTTTATGACCCCTCCGCGCACGGTAATCAATCCACGCCATTCGGCACTCCGGTAGCGATCCTTCACGCGCGCACCGCCCCACCGGATACGCAGCTTGCGATCCGAATAACCCAGTTCCGCTTGGAGATCACGACGCCAAATGGCTCCTGTGTGGTCGTAGGCGACGATCTCGTCCCATCCCACATCGCCCAGGAATCGATAGGACGCTTTAGCGATACCCTTGTGCGAAAACTCGTCCCCTTGGATATGGGTGCCGCAACGCACGAGGCCCAGAGTGCGCTCGCCGGTCGTGGCGAATGTATGGCGTGCACGAAGCGCCGCGGCGATCGCGGTGCGGGTGAGTTCCGGCGCCAAAACCCCCGAGATGCCGCCTTTGGTACCGAATACGGCGGTGCCCGGAACTCCGCCACCACACCGGCCCCTGTGCTCATCCCCGGCCATGGATGCCCCGAGCTTGTAGCCACGCTCTATCGCTTCTTGATAGAGCCAGCCGAAATGACCCCAGGAGGATCCGATTTCGATGAGTCGTTCCAGTGCGGGGTAGTGCCAATCCAGAATGCAGCGCCGCCCGCCCACGTGAGGTATGAGAAGATGGCCCTCGGGATCCTTTGCATATGCGGCCCAAAGCTCCTCCAAGGGCCATGCACCCGGCTCCACTTGCGCCGTAGCGCCCATCTCTTCGTTCCACTCGAAGGACCGGACGTGCTCGCCGGTCCGGAGATAGGGGAATTCCGGCACCTTGCCGTGCAGGAATACCACGTTGTGATCGCCGCCGGCACAAGAGCTGCCACACCACTCGGTGCCCGGGAAACCGATAAAGACATGGTCCTGCGTGATCTCGTGAATGAGATCCACGGTCTTGTCCCACTTGTCTTTCGTGATGTTGAAGTCGTTATGCGAGAACGCGAGGACATCCAGGCCGGACACGTCGCGGCCGTAGGTCAAGTTATAGGTCGTGCTGTTCGTGCCGATGGTGTCCTCGGAATGGACGTGGAGGTCGCAGTAGTACATGCGCGCCACCGGGAACGACTCCTCTATGGATACATAAAACACCTTGGGCGGGATGTGCGGATGATCGCTTAACCGGGCCGTTATGGCGAGTTCTCCGGGTTTGTCGGTTGGCATGTCCTCGATCAAGATCCGAGACCACCCTTCGGCCGCCAGCATGGTGTCCTTCTCATAGACCACCGCACCATCCATTGTGGCGGTCACCGCAATGCGTGTAGGGCAGTTCCAACAGGTGTTCCCCCATTGGTCCTCCGCGCGGATCCGTACAGGAAGCCGTTCATTCAAGCGAACGGCACGCGATGCGCCGATAACGGCCTGGGCCGGGACGCCCGGGACAATTTGAATGATCGTGTCGGCGGGGATCGCGGCGGCACGGGAGGTGCCCAGGGGGTCGACGTAGCAACGAATGCGGAAGTTCTTTTCGACAAAGGTCTGCACGCGCGTGCCGGGGCCGCCATGGCGCCGATCGCCGAGCCGGATAATGATGTGATCCCCAGCCTTCAGGTAACCATCAACCGTATCGACGATGACAGCCTTCTGAAACGGCCGCTCATGACCCTTTTGGTCGAAGCGCACTTTGAGGCTTTGGACCGTTGCGGGACTTTGCCCCGGAACCGGGGGGCTCGCCTGGTATTCCGCCGAGACATAATTGGCGCCTTTGGGATCGGACGTCTGGAAAAGGGCCCAATCGGAGTAAAACCGAAACGTGGCTTTGAACCAGGACCCGTCCGCCATGCCGGATGCACCAAGCGCATAGTCCAGGATAATCTCCTGCCAGGATCCGGCGACGATTGTATCGACACTGCACGTGACCGTCCCAAGAAAGGGCATATCCTTGGTTTTCGAATAAAGGCCTTGCGGGGCGACGTAGTGTCCCAAGACCTTCTTGAGTTCGCTGTGGCTTTTTTTGTCCATGAGCATCTCCTGTAACGAGTCTTATATCCATAAAGAAATGCCCTATAATCTAAGCACTGGGCGCCCTCTGAAAATGTCGCGTGGGCGACAAGAATCAAGCGATAGGGGAGAAATTGAGGAGATACGCCACGTTGGAGTTCCGCATGCGAGGTTGCGCCGGACTTTTGTCGTGGCGCGGCGCCGGATGGGGCAGCGGGGCGGATTCCGGCGATTCTGACATCAACGACGGATCGGGGGTGGCGCATGAGGCGACCGCGAGGATCGGTCATCGAACAGACAGCGTGTATCCCGATGGACTCGCCCGGTCCACCGGGGGTGCGCCAGCGGGGCGCGGGGCAAAGGTTTTGGGGGCGCATTGCCGCAGGGATGCAAAGAGAGACCGCGGCGCCGCCGTGTGGTAATACGGAGCGGGGCGTTGGCTTATCAGATCACAGTCTCGCAGATGACGGGACACTCTGGGGCTGGTGGCGCGTGATGTGCCGGAGGTTGTGATGCTTCGCGATGGGACGCCAGAGATCTCGCCTCGTAACACCCTACTGAACGCGCCATCGAATGTCCTCGAGCAACTGAGCGATGGCGATCTCGATGACCTCTATCGCGTGGGAAATACCCGCTATTACAAGCGCGGCGCGTTTCTGTTTCAGGCTGGTACACCAAGCGAGAGCGTATATTTCCTGCGCAAGGGGCAAATTAAAGTGTATCAGATCAGCGTGGATGGTCGGCAGATCATCTTATGGTTTTGCTTCGCAGGGGAGGTCTTCGGGTTGGCGGAGGTCGTCCATGGCGGGCGGGCCCGCGTCCTAAACGCCCAGGCTTGCGATGATTGCGAGGTTCTCTGTGTACCCCGATCGGCATTTGATACATATGCCAAGCGTCACGGAGACGCCATTCTGGTCATCATGCGCGTGCTCGCCTGTCGGGTGCGCGTGTTGGGGGATATGCTGGTCAACTTGGTCAATGACGATATCAATACGAGAATTAAAAAACTGATATTGCGCCTGAGTGCCTGTTACGGGATTCGCGTTGGTTCCGAGGTGCATCTCAATATCCGTATGACGCACCAGGAGATTGCCGACATGGTGGGGAGTAGCCGCCAGACCGTAACAAAAATCTTGGGCCAACTGCAGCGCGAGGGCTTGTTGAGCATACGGAATCGCCGTATTCGCATTGGCAGCCGAGAATTGTGATGATCGGAACCCGTCGTTTCTCGTTTCAGAACATGTCGCGGCGTCGACTCCGGTCTCATGGGTTCAGTTCTTGGAGAAGCCTCCCCCTGCTCTGTCGTTGGGGGCATGAGGAAAATCACGGCATCGTTCGCAAGAGACATAATCGCCTGCGGGTATTGGGTCCGCGGACCATGCGGCGCGTGTTGAGCGCCGCCGCGTTCCCGCTCAATCCGAAGGGCAACCCGTCATTTGCGGACTCGGGACGGACGTATCCGTTATGACCGCGTTACCGTTGGGCGACCGCGATCGGCGGGGCCTTGAGGCGCTGTTCCTGGCTTTGCAACAAGGACACGAGTTCGCGGAAGTGCCGGTCTTCGGGGAACCAGGGGAAGGCCCGGGGAAAGGCCGGGTCGTCCCAGCGGCGCGCAATCCAGGCGTTGTAATGGAGGAGGCGCAGCGCGCGCAGCGGTTCGATCAACCGTAGCTCGCGGCGATCGAACGCGCGAAACACCTCGTAGCCACGCATGATGGCGGCCAAGGCCTCCTCCTGCTCCTCGCGGTCGCCCGGGAGCAACATCCACAGGTCCTGGACGGCCGGGCCGTTCAGGCAATCATCGAAATCCACGATCGCAAACCGCGTCCCGTCGAAGAGTACATTGCCGGCGTGGCAGTCGCCGTGCAGGCGCAGGGTCGCGGGCGCGATCGCGGCGAGGTTCTCGGCGATCGCGTGTTCGAGGCGCTGCGCGACGTCCCGGAATGGCCGGCCGAGATCCGGCGGCATGAAGGGGCTCTCGGCCAGTGTGGCGATGGCCGGGGTCACAAAGGTCGGGACGTCGAGGGTCGGACGCTGCGAAAAGCGCCCCGGGGCCGCGAGGTGCAAGCGCCCGAGGGTGCGGCCGACGGCCTCGCGATCGGCGGCCGTTTCGAGCATTCCGGTTCGGCCCGGCCGCCAGGGAAAGAGCGCGAAGCGGTGGTGTCCGTGATGGAAGAGGGTCTCGTCGGCAAACCGGTAGGCGGGGACCGCGGGGATATCGACGGCCGCGAGCGCCTCGATGAAGGCGTGCTCCTCGCGAATCGCCGCGTCGCTCCAGCGCTTGGGCCGATAGAACTTGATGGCCCAGGGCGTCTCTTCGGTTTCGAGTTTGTAGACGCGGTTCTCGAAGCTGTTCAAGGCCTGGAAGCCGCCGGTGGGCTTAAGGCCGACCGATTCGGCGGCCTCGAGCACGGTCTCGGGCGTGAGGTCGGCAAACGGGCGTTCGGTCACGGGGATCGCTCGGGGTGAGGGGATGGGGCGCTTACGGTTTGACGGCAAGCACGATCTTGCCGCGATGGCCGCCGCTTTCCATGAGCGCATGCGCACGCGCGGCCTCGGCGAGCGGGAATTGCGCGCCGATATGAGGGAGCAGCCGCCCGCGATCGAGTTCGGGCCTGATGTGGGCCGCGAGCGCATCGCGCAAGGCGCGTTTTTCGGCGATTGTGCGTGGGCGCATTGTGGAACCCGTGAGCGTCAGGCGTTTGGCCATGACGGGGGTGAGATCGACCTCGCCGTGACTGCCGCCCGAGAGGGCGATGAAGACGAGCCGCCCGTCCTGTCTCAGGATCGCGAGGTGACGCGCGAGATAGGGGAGGCCCACGATATCGAGGATCACATCGATGCCCTGATTGCCGGTCGCCGCCATCACCGCCTGCGCGAAATCCGTGGTGCGGTAGTCGATGACGTGCTGGGCGCCGAAGGCGCGGCAGAAGGCCGCCTTGTCCTCGCTTCCGACGGTGGCAAAGCACTCCGCGCCGAGATGATTCGCGAGATGGATGGCGGTCAGTCCGATGCCGCTCGTGCCCCCGTGGACCAGCAGGCGCTCGCCGGATCGCAGCGCGCCCCTATCGGCGACATTGGCCCAGACCGTGAACCAGTTCTCGGGGAGGCCGGCGGCCGATGCGAGCTCCATGTGTGCTGGGACCCGTAAGGCCTGGTCGGCGGGTGTCGTGCAGTAATCCGCATAGCCCCCGCCCGGCACGAGCGCCGTCACGGCGTCACCGACCTGCCATTCGTTGGGGCCCGGACCCAATTCGGCAACGTGGCCCGAGACCTCGATACCGAGGATCGGGGAGGCATCCGGCGGCGGCGGGTAGCGCCCGGAGCGCTGTAGGATATCCGGGCGGTTGACACCCGCGTAGGCGACCTCGATCAGGATTTCGCCCGTGCGCGGGACCGGGACCGGGCCCTCGGTGAGTCTGAGCGTATCGGCCGTACCGCCCGGATCGTAGTCGATGTACCGCATGCCGCGCCCCTCGAGGTCTCGGGGCCACTATGGCAAAGGCCTCCACGCGAGGCAAGCCCGAAAGGTCTTGGCCCTTTAGGGGCGTGCTGACTCCACGCCCCAATGGGCGGTGGCGATGGCGTTACCGAGGTCGAGATCGATGAGGCGCCGCCGGACTTCGAGGAGCTTCTCGATGAGCGCGGGCTCGGCGCGGGCGTAGGCCTCGGCATCGGGAACGCGCTTGACGACGACCCCCAGGAGTTCGGTGATGGCGTTGCCGATCGAGTTTTGGCTGATGGTGACGATCAGCTGCCCCTTGTCGTTACGGTAGATCAATTGCTTGAACGCGGGCTGCCAGCGGATCGAGTTCGCGTAGCGCGCATCGCGGATGCAGTGATCGCGCACCATTTTGGCGGTCTTCAGGAAATCGTTATTGAAGAGCAGCGTGTTCTCCACGAGATCCGGAAAATAGATCTCCGCGGGCAGCGGCGCGTTGCGCGTCGAGACCTGTCCGAAGAACGTCCGGTAAAAGTCGATGAAACCCTTGAGGATGGTGTCGTACTCTTTCCAGAAGCGGACCGTCTTCAGGGCCTCGATCCCGCCCTGGACCTCCCAGCTCGGCAGGCCCTGCGGGTAATCGGTGAGGGCGATCTTGCAGGACCCGTGTTCGCAGGTCTTTAAGATCTGGAGGTCGAGTTCCGCGAAGAAGGCGAGATACACGGCGCGCATGTGGGCCTGGAAGAGCGAGTTCTGCCCGCCGTCTGTCAGGTTCGGATTGTTCGGATCGGCCAGGGGGGCCTGCTCGAGGCGAGTCTTGTCGAACACGATGAA